>CADCOU010000247.1 GCA_902803155.1 uncultured Lachnospiraceae bacterium
CATGCATTACATCAAGTGTGATGTGTCAACGACCTGCGTCGGCATGGCTGCGAGCATGGGGGCGTTTCTCCTTGCCGGAGGGGCAAAAGGAAAAAGGTTCGCACTTCCCAACTCCCAGATCATGATCCATCAGCCGTCCGGCGGAGCGCAGGGACAGGCAAGTGACATCAAGATCCAGGCGGAGCAGATCATTGAGACCAGGAAGAAGCTGAACCAGTATCTGGCTGAAAACAGCGGACAGCCGATCGAAGTGATCGAGCGTGATACGGAACGTGATCACTGGATGAGTGCTCAGGAGGCTCTCGCATACGGTCTGATCGACCAGGTGGTGACCTCGAGATAAGAACATCATAATAAGGGGTATCATGGCAAATAAGAATTTTGACAAGATCAGATGCTCGTTCTGCAACAAGACCGAGGATCAGGTGCGCAAGCTGATCGCGGGACCCGGAGGGGTCTATATCTGTGATGAATGTATTGATGTGTGCTCTGAGATTATGGAAGAGGAGCTGGCCGACGAGGAGCAGGACTTCTCCGAGAGCGACATCAACCTCCGTACGCCCAGGGAGATCAAGGAGTTCCTGGATGAGTACGTAATCGGACAGGATGAAGCGAAAAAGACGCTTGCGGTCGCAGTCTACAACCACTACAAGAGAGTGCTGTCCAATGGCGGACGATCTTCTGTAGATGGAGTGGAGCTGCAGAAAAGCAATATCCTCATGCTCGGACCGACCGGATCCGGCAAGACATATCTCGCCCAGACACTCGCGAAGATGCTGAATGTCCCGTTTGCGATTGCGGACGCGACTTCTCTGACAGAAGCCGGATATGTGGGTGAGGATGTTGAGAATATTCTGCTGAAACTGATCCAGGCTGCGGACTATGATATCGACCGGGCGCAGAGGGGTATCATCTATATTGATGAGATCGATAAGATTACCCGTAAGAGCGAAAATGTTTCAATCACCAGAGACGTATCCGGAGAGGGTGTGCAACAGGCGCTCCTGAAGATCGTGGAAGGCACGCAGGCATCCGTTCCGCCGCAGGGCGGAAGAAAGCATCCCCATCAGGAACTGATCCAGATCGATACGACCAATATCCTGTTTATCTGCGGAGGCGCGTTCGAAGGTCTGGATAAGATCATCGAGAGCCGGATGGATACAAAGTCGATGGGATTTCTTGCCGAGATTACTGAGAAGCGGGAAGAGAATATCGGCGAGGTTCTCAAGAAGGTGCTTCCCCAGGACCTGATACGCTTCGGTCTGATTCCGGAGTTCATCGGGCGTGTTCCGGTTGTAGTCAGTCTGAATGCGCTTGACCGAGATGCGATGATCCGGATACTGACAGAACCGAAGAATGCGATCATCCGACAGTACCAGAAACTGTTCGAACTGGACGGTGTGGAACTGAGTTTTGAGAAGGATGCGATCGAAGAAATCGCAGACAAGACCATAGAGCGCAAAATCGGCGCCAGGGGACTGCGATCCATTATCGAGAGTGCCATGCTGGATATCATGTATGAGCTTCCCAGCGACAGGAATGCGGTCAGCTGCGTAATGACAAAGGAAGCAGTGGACGGAACAGAAAAGCCGCAGATCACCTACCGTGATCCGGGGGAAGACGGCTCTGAAACTGCGCCTGCCAGGACCAGGCGCGGAAGAGTGAAGGTCGAAGAGACGGCATAAGAGCGTGTTTTGTACAGTATACAGGGTTGTCACACATCGTGCGGCAGCCCTGTTTGTATATAAACCGGTGTGTCAGGCAGCAGATCAGGAGAGAATAAATGAAAATACGAAGCGCGGAACTGAATATAGTATGTGGATACACCAGTCCTCTTCCGGAAACGGTTTTTCCGGAGATTGCATTTGCAGGACGGTCCAATGTCGGGAAGTCTTCTCTGATTAATGTCCTGATGCAGAGGAAGCGCCTGGCCAGGGTCGGGGAGACTCCCGGAAAGACACGTACGATAAACTATTATCAGGTGGATGCACTGCTCAGTATCCCGGTATCTGAACTGCCGGGAGATGCGGATCCGGCAGAAACCGGGAAGGTTCAGATGAAAGAGCAGGGTGAAGTATTTCATCTGGTTGACCTGCCGGGTTACGGATATGCAAATGTCTCACTCGATGAAAAGGCAAAGTGGGGCAGCATGGTGGAAAGGTATCTGAAATCTTCCCGGAATATCCGGGCAGTTTTCCTGCTGGTAGATATACGTCATGAACCAAATGCAAACGACCGTCAGATGTACGACTGGATCATGGCAAGCGGATATCAGCCGATCATCATTGCCACTAAGTCGGACAAAGTAAAGCGGAGCCAGATCCAGAAACAGATGAAGGTACTGAGGGAGGGGCTTAAGGCACCGAAGGGGACTGTGGTGATTCCGTTTTCCGCTCAGTCCGGCTCGGGAAGAGAAGAAATCTGTAAAAAAATCGGAGAAATCCTGTCTGAAAAGCAATAATTGATAGAAATAGCAATAAAACGCGCTTTTCATATCTGTGATCCTGTGATATTATAATTACAGCGAAAACGATTTCGCAAAACAATACTACTGTTTTCCGGGATCAGATCATAATTCAGGAGGGACGGATATGAAAAAGATTCTTAGCAGACTGACTCTGGTCATGGTGATTTCTATGGTGCTGGTCGGGATGACCCCGGTTGCAGCATCCGCAAAGACCATAAAGCTGAAACCGCAGTCATTTGTCACAAAAACAAAAACGGCGAATAAGGCAAGCCGGGTAGTAAACAGAGGCACCACGACTGTTGTGATGCCGTCGAACGGAAGAGGTTATCTGAAGTTCAAAGCAACGAAGAAGAAAACCTATGCATTCTCACTGTCAGGGCTTCGTACATCCAGATCTTATTCCAACGGATATTTTTATGTCATGCGGAAATACGGACGCAGCAAAAAGTATATCTCAATGGAAAAACTGCTCACGCAGGGAGGCAAGACAAGCGCTCTGTATATTGCTACCAAAGAGTACAGGTACAGGGATCTGAAAACTTCATTCCTGAAATCCAGATACGGAAAGATCGTACTTCGCAAAAATGAGACAGTTTATCTGTATTTCTGCTTCTCTGCGGGAGACTGCCTGACGCTGAATATTAAATAACATAATTTTCAACACCTGGATCACAACCGGCATTTTCATATGGAAGATGCCGGTTTTCACATAGGATATGTATAGCCTGACATCGTACAATATCCTGTAAAAAAATAAGAATTATTCTGACAAATACGAATCTTTCTGATACAATACAGTAAACAGAGGTCAGAGGACCTGAGTAACGTTGAATGTTCCGCCACTACTGTCAGGATTGTTTATTACAGATCAGAAAAGGAGTCTCCGGTATGAAAAAGAAAAGAATTGTTACCAGGATACTGGCAATGGCTGTTGCCTGTACATTGCTCATGGGAATTACCGCATCTGCAGAATTAGTCCCGAAGTCTGCAGATTATCTGAGTATCTATGATGTAGGCGGAACCCGGGCAGATGCAGTCACGAATCCGAGAAATGTACACAAATTCTATATCGGATATGCCTATAAGTATAATTGCAAACTGGTTGTTAATTGTACTACAAAACCGAAAGAATGCGTTAAGATAGCCAAGTTTACTGAAAAGATCAAAGGAGTAGATTTCATTGGCTACAAGATGTGGGCGACGAAACCGGGAAATGCAACAGTAACGGTTACTTTTACGGACAGCAGCGGATTGAAAAAAACAAATACCCAGAAAATCCGCACCTACAAGTGGTCGAATCCTTTTAAAACGCTGAAGATCGGGAAAAAGAATTTCAAAAGCGCATTCAAGAGTTCCGGGAGAAAGAACATTACTCCGGTCAGCGGCAAGCTTTCCATTAAAATGAACAGCAGGTTCAAGAAACTGAAAGTGTATTATATGCCGAAGGGGAGTTCTTCCAGAAAGCAGGTTTCCGTGTCCGGGAGAGTCAGCCTGAAGAAGGGTGATACGCTTATATTCCAGTTTACTGACTACAAGAACAGAGTAAAGAACGTTGAAGCGGCGTTTATTGTAAAATAATTACCCGATCTGTTTCAGCGGCTGCTGATGAATGATCAGCCGGGACTGCGCGTCCCGGCTGTTTTTCTTATGCTGCCGGTCTGATTTTGCTGTGTTTTGTGTACTTGCACAGGAAAGAATGCTGAGATATACTTGATAGAACTGTGTGAAGTAAGATCTTACAGGATACAGGCACTGCCGGGGAGTGTTTCAGGAAGTAAACCGACGGCTCCGGTCAGGAAAAACCAGTTACAGGAGTATACATTATGAGTAAAAAGGAACTTGCAAAGACTTACGATCCTTCCGGGATGGAAGAAGCGATCTATCAGTCCTGGATGGATCATGGATATTTTCATGCCGAGGTGAACCCGGACAGGAAACCGTTCACGATCGTCATGCCGCCGCCGAATGTTACCGGGCAGCTGCACATGGGGCATGCGCTGGACAACACGCTTCAGGATATCCTGATCCGCTGGAAGCGCATGCAGGGATATGAGGCTCTGTGGCAGCCCGGAACCGACCATGCCGCGATTGCGACAGAGGTCAGGGTCACAAACATGCTCAAGGAGAAGGGCATCGACAAGCATGAGATCGGCCGTGAGAAGTTTCTGGAGTACTGCTGGGACTGGAAGAAGGAATACGGCAGCCGTATCCTTAACCAGCTGAAGAAACTGGGCTCTTCCGCAGACTGGGAGAGAGACCGCTTCACGATGGACGAGGGCTGCTCCAGGGCAGTTGAGACCGTGTTCTGCAAGCTCTATGAGAAGGGCTGGATCTATAAGGGCAGCCGTATCATCAACTGGTGCCCGAAGTGCCAGACCTCGCTGTCCGACGCGGAAGTTGAACACGAGGAGCAGGCCGGCTTCTTCTGGCATATCAATTATCCGGTGGTCGGGGAGGAAGGCCGCTTCGTGGAGATCGCGACCACGCGTCCCGAGACTATGCTGGGTGATACAGCCGTGGCAGTGAATCCGGACGATGACCGTTATCAGGATCTGGTCGGCAAGACGCTGGAACTCCCGCTTACCGGCAGGCAGATCCCTGTGATCGCGGATTCCTATGTTGACAAAGAGTTCGGGACCGGCTGCGTGAAGATTACGCCCGCACATGACCCGAATGACTTTGAGGTCGGAAAGCGTCACGGCCTTGAGGAGATCAATATCCTCAATGACGACGCCACCATGAATGAACTGTGCGGAAAATATACCGGAATGGACCGCTATGAAGCCCGCAAAGCGATCGTGGAGGATCTGGAAAAACTCGGTCTTCTGGTAAAAGTGATCCCGCATACCCATGCGGTCGGTACGCATGACCGCTGCCATACCACCGTGGAGCCGATGGTCAAGCCGCAGTGGTTCGTCAGGATGGATGAGATGGCGAAGGCCGCTCTGGATGTTGTAAAAACGGATGACCTGAACTTTGTTCCGGAACACTTCGACAAGACCTATATCCACTGGCTGGAGAATATCAAGGACTGGTGCATTTCCCGTCAGCTCTGGTGGGGACACCGCATCCCGGCGTATTACTGTGATTCCTGCGGCGAACTGGTCGTGAAGGCAGGCGGAGCTCCGTCTGTGTGCCCGAAATGCGGAGGGACACATTTCTCCCAGGATGAAGATTCCCTGGATACCTGGTTCTCATCTGCGCTGTGGCCGTTCTCTACGCTGGGATGGCCGGACAAGACTCCGGAGATGGAGTATTTCTATCCGACGGATGTACTGGTGACCGGGTATGACATCATCTTCTTCTGGGTC
>CADCOU010000248.1 GCA_902803155.1 uncultured Lachnospiraceae bacterium
GCAACCTTCGGATACATGATCTCATTGGTCTCGAATTCCTCATAAACCACCTGGATGCCGGTCTCCTCCTCGAACTGATCGATCACGTCCGGATCAATATATTCGCCCCAGTTGTAGACGACGACCTTTCCGCTGCCCTTTTCAGGCTGAGCAGCCTCTGCTTCTTCAGTCTCCGCCGCTGCGGATGCCTCCGCCTCTGTCATTGCCGCAATCTCCGCTTCTGTCTGGGAAGCTGCTTCCGCCTCCGTCAGCACGACAGCCTGCTCCGTCTGTACAGACGTATCTGCCGCAGGGGCTTTCTCCGTAGTCTTCGTCTGTGCGTCATCCGCAGCAGAAGTCTGCTCCGCAGTCTCTTTTGTTGTCTCCATCTTTTTGATGCAGCCTGTCAGAAGAGCCGGGATCATAACAGCGATCAAAACAACAGCAATGACTTTTTTCATTTCTTCGATTCTCCTTTTCTGTTTCTTCCAAATACCAGAAGCAGTACCAGAACGCTTACAAACAGAAGCGTGGACAGTGCGTACATCTCCGGTTTGATTCCCTTCCTTACCTCGGTATAGATCTTGGTGGAAAGCGTATCGAAACCCGGACCCTTCGTAAAATGCGTGATCACAAAGTCATCCAGAGACAGTGTGAACGCCAGCATGAATCCTGACAGGATACCCGACAGGATATCCGGAAGGACTACCTTGCGGAATGCCAGCAGCCTGGACGCCCCGAGATCCAGGGCAGCTTCATAGGTACTGGTATTGACCTGTCTGAGCTTCGGGCTTATGGACAGGACCGTATAGGGCAGGTTAAACGTGACATGTCCGATCAGTACGGTCCCGAATCCGAACTCGACCATGTACCCCCACCTGGAGAGAAACTGTCCGAGTCCGATAAAGATCAGCATCAGCGAAATTCCCGTAACGATCTCGGCGTTCAGCATAGGAATGTTGATCGCGCTGAGAATCACCGTCCTCTTTCTCCGTTTCATGGTATTCAGGCTGAGGGCAGCCATCAGTCCCAGGAGCGTCGCGATCAGTGCGGACAGTACCGCAACCAGGAGCGTATTGCTCAGAGCGGACATGATGGAATCGTTCCGGAACATCTCCGCATACCACTTCAGGGTCCAGCCGCCCCATTTTGCCCTCGTCCTCGAATTGTTGAAGCTGAACAGGATCAGCACCGCAATCGGAGCGTACAGCAATATGAAAATAAAAGCCAGATATATCCTGGACAGAACCTTCTTCATAGTACGACCCCTTCTGCGTCTCCCTTGTCATAATGCTGCATAACGGCCATGGAGATCAGGATAAAGATCATCAGCACCAGCGACAGCCCGCTTCCGACATTCCAGTCGCCCACCTGCGTAAACTGATGCTCGATCACATTTCCGATCAGGAGCACCTTCGATCCGCCGAGGAAATCACTGATCACGAATGTGGTAAGCGCGGGTACGAATACCATCGTGATTCCTGAGATTACTCCCGGGATCGTGAGCGGGAAGATCACCTTCCAGAAGGTCTGGAATTTATTGGCCCCCAGATCATACGCCGCGTTCACAACATTCTGGTCGATCTTCTCCAGTGCGTTGTAGATCGGGAGCAGCATGAACGGCAGGAAGTCATAGATCATGCCCAGCGCGATCGCGTAAGGCGTATTGATCAGGTACAGTTTCGGCAGGTGCAGGAAACCGAGGATCTGGTTAATGACCCCGTTTCTCTCCAGGAGGGTCTGCCACGCAAGGATGCGGAGCAGGGAATTCATCCACATCGGGATGATGAAGATCGTTACAATAAAGCCGGTCGCCCCCACCTTCATGTTCGTCAGAATCAGAGCCAGAGGATAGGCCATGACCAGGCAGACCGCAGTCGCGATCAGAGACAGAATCAGAGAGAGGATCAGTGCCTTCATCCGCTCGGGTGTCCCCATCTGAAGCACATTGCTCCAGGTGAACGCGCCTGTTTTGTCCGTGAGACCGTAATAAACGATCATCAGCAGCGGTATGATGATAAATGCGGCTGTCCAGATCAGGTAAGGACCGCTCAGCAATGGATTCTGCCGTTTCATCACATGCCCTCCACGCCGACAGCCTGTTCATCTTCTGACGCAGGCTTGTTCATGATCTGAATGTTAAACGGATCCACGCTCATCAGAACCCTGGTACCGACCGGGAACATCCTGGTGGAATGGACCAGCCATTCAAAGCCGCCGCTCATTACTTCCATCTCGTAATGGACGCCTTTGAAGATCAGGTGGGATACCCTGCCTTCGAGATATCCGGGATTGAACTTCGTGATGGTTCGGACAGCAGCCTGATATGCGTCGCTTCCTTCCACCGCGTCATCCGGAAGCGCCGTCATCTCCAGATCCTCCGGGCGGATCACGACATCAACCGGCTTATTGACCCCGAACCCGGTATCCACACAGGCAAACTTCACGCCCTGTATGATGACCAGCTTATCCTGGACCATGGTTCCGCCCAGAATGTTTGAATCGCCGATAAAGTCTGCGACAAACGCGTTCTCCGGCTCATTGTATATGTCTTCCGGGGTTCCGATCTGCTGGATATATCCCTGGTTCATGACGACGATCGTGTCAGACATTGTCAGGGCTTCTTCCTGGTCGTGCGTGACATAGATGAATGTGATGCCCAGTTCGTTTTTCAGGCGGATCAGTTCATACTGCATGTCCTGGCGCAGCTTCAGGTCAAGCGCCCCGAGCGGCTCGTCCAGAAGGAGGACTTTCGGTTCGTTAACGATCGCGCGGGCGATGGCGATCCTCTGCTGCTGCCCTCCGGAGAGGGAGTCCGGCATGCGGTTCTCATACCCGTCCAGATTTACCAGCTTCAGCGCATAGCGGATCTTGTCCCGGATGTAATCTTCGGATTTCTTCCGGATCCGGAGCCCGAACGCAATGTTCTCCGCGATCGTCATATGCGTGAAAAGGGCATATTTCTGGAACACCGTATTGAGCTGGCGTTTGTTCGGCGCCAGATCCGTGATATCACTTCCGTCAAAGATGACCCGCCCCGTATCTGGCGTCTCAAATCCTCCCAGGATACGCAGAGTCGTCGTCTTGCCGCAGCCGGACGGTCCGAGAAGTGTCAGAAATTCATTTTCACGTATATAGAGATTCAGGTCATCCAGGACCATCTGTCCGTCGAATGACTTGGAAATATGCTGAAGATCGATCAGTTTGGTGCTCATACGAAGTACCCTCACATGCTCTCATGTACTGCCCGCTCCCGCGGACGTCATAACGCCGATAGTTTTCTTTCATACTCTGTCTGTTCAGAAACTCGGCGGAGTGCTGACCCAGATGATCGAAGCGCCGATCTTTCCGGCTGCTTCGATATAGTGCCGGGCGGTCGGCTTGAAATAAAACGCTTCTCCCCTTTTTGCCCTGTATGTCTGCTGTCCGACATGGATCACGATCTGTCCGCCCAGGACATAGCCGAACTCTTCTCCCTCATGCGGGTCATCCACGTATGTACAGCCTCCCGGCCTCATCGTTACGCGGATCGGCTCCATCTGGTTCTTCTGCGCATTCGGAATGATCCATTCCGTCTTATTGCCCAGCTCCTCGTCGTCCTTCTCAAAGTAATCCGCGTCATGGAACACTACCTGACTGTCCGTCTCATCCCCGAAGAATTCCTTCAGATCCGTCCCGAGCGCCTGCAGAATATCGACCAGCGTCGCGATGGACGGCGATGTCAGATCCCTCTCTACCTGGGAAATGAAACTCTTGGAGAGTTCCGTCCGGTCGGCAAGCTCTTCCTGCGTCAGATTCAGCGCTATGCGAAGCCTTTTTATCTTTCGTCCGATCTCCATGCGTCCTTCTTTCTGAATTCAGTAAAAATAAACTAAAAATTCAGTTTTACTAAACCACACCTATTCGATTATATCCGTTTGCACAGTGGTGTCAATGCTTTTTACACAATTCCCCGCACAGATTCTTTATCGGCCGGACATGCAAAAAGGGCGGCCTGCGCCGCCCTCATATTTTTCGTCTGTCAGAATCTTCCGCCTGCACGAGCGGAGGCTCCCTGAACGGGTCCTCTCCGTCCTATGTTGCGCTCAGACCAGTCTCCGAGATCAGGATGCAGTTCGGTGTCTCCACATACTGCTGTTTCCCCTTCATGATCAGGGTTCCCTTCTCGTAATCAATCGTGAAGAAGCGCATGTAGCCGGACTCATGGCACAGGACGATCATGGTCTTCTCGTCCGGGAATACGTCGATGTCTTTCGGGTAGCCTCCGCTGATCGGAAGGATCAGGATCTTCGTCAGCATACCGGTTTCCGGATCGATCCTGAATATTCCGACGGAATTCTCACCGGCGCTGGAGCAGTACAGATACTTCCCGCTCGGCGACAGCTTCAGCGCACAGCTTGCGGAAGATACGTCCTTGTCATCATACATGCTTTGCACTTCCTGGATCTTGTCGAACTTCGGCTCTCTCCCGCTTCCGTCATAACGGTACGCAATGATCTTATTGGTTATCTCGCAGTTGATGTATGCGTACTTCCCGTCCTTTGAGAACACCATCAGCCTCGGCGCGGATTCCAGAGGAAGGCGCAGGATGCTGTACAGATGCAGCTGGCCGGTTCCGGGCGTGACCTTGTAGATCTTGACCTGATCCACCCCGTTGTCCACGGCACACAGGTATTTGTCATCCGGGGTCGGTATCACACAGCTCACATGAGGCCTGAAATTACGCTCTGCCACGGAGCCGATGCCCTGATGGAACACACCGTCCATGACCGAGCCCAGGCGTCCGTCCCTGTGCGTATGGACCACCGTGACCTTTCCGTCGTGGTAGCCTCCTACGAAGAGGAACTTCCCGGACACGTCCGTTGAGAGATAGCATCCTCTCATACCGTCGATATTGACCTTGTTGATCGGGGTAAGGCCTCCGTCGTTCTCGATCTTCAGGACCTCCACGCCCTCATCCGCGATCGAATACAGGAACTTCCCGCTCCTTGACTTGGTCACATACGAGGAATTGTGCACCGGTACCACGGCGCGTTCCTTCAGGATGCGGTTTTCCGTATCAATGTCGTAGACATGAATGCCGACACTGCTCCCGTGCGTATAAGTTCCGATGTAGGCAACGTATTTTTTCTTTTCCATAAAAGCTCCTGATTATGTTCCTTCCGGTGTGTGGTCAGGTGTTCCCCGGTACTGCAGGTTCATCATGGTGATGTCGTCAAACTGCTCTCCGTCGCCGGTAAATTCCTGAAGTTCGGACATGACGCTTCCGATCAGTTCCTCCGGCGCCGCTTCTCTGTCTCTGTTCAGAGTCTCCAGGAGACGGTCTGTTCCATAGAACTCTCTGTCGCCGCCGCGTCTTGCTTCCGGGACACCGTCCGTGTAGACAAACAGGCTGTCCCCGGGAGAAAGCCGGAATGAACGCTCCTGATACCGGATGCCCGCAAATGTTCCCGCCGGCGGGAAATGCCTGTACTTCACAAGCTCATAGTCTCCGCCCGCATGCCTGATGACTGGGTCTTCGTGACCGGCATTTACGGAAACCCCTTCTCCGGTTGACAGGTTCAGTATTGCGAGCCAGACTGTAACAAACATATCCACGGAATCGTTCTCTGACAGCTGGTCATTCAGATTGACCAGGATCTCCGCGGGGCTCAGACCTTTCTGTGCGTGCGTCTTGATCAGTATCCTGGAGATCATCATGTACAGCGCTGCCGGGATGCCCTTTCCGGAGACATCTGCCATGACCAGAACGAGATGATCGTCGTCTGCCATGTAAAAGTCATAGAAATCTCCGCCTACGCTCTTTGCCGGTTTCATGGAAGCATAGATGCTGAATTCATTTCGGTCCGGGAACGGCGGGAACGTATGCGGCAGCTGGCTGTTCTGGATCTGCGTTGCCAGGTCCAGCTCTGTCCGGACTCTCTCATTATCAGCCGTCACTTTCATGAGGTCGCGGACATATGTATTCATATCCTGCTCCATCTGCGTCAGGCTCCGGTACAGGACTCCCACCTCATCTGAGGAGGAGAATTCCGTCTCTCCGAAAATATTCGTCTCCGTCGTCTCGGAATCCCTTTTTGCCTCGATCAGCTTCGTGGCGTTCTCAGAGAGGTAATAGATCGGCCGGACGATCTTCCGGCTTGTGAAAATAACAGGGAGGATGGCGAACAGGACTGCCAGGATTAAGATCAGCAGGAACATCTGCAGTCCGGCAGTACTGATGTATCTGAGTTCATCCGAATAAGAGATGGTGATCTCCAGGTAACCATACAGCTTATTATTACCCTTATCCAGAAGCGGATAATCGATCTGTATCCAGCTGTCACCTCTCGAGAACACGGTTTCCCCTCTTACATCCCCGATCAAAACACCGCTCTCCTTCATATGGCGGGATTTTTTCATGGGGGTTTCCAGTTCCCCGGGAGACAGTTCATGCGTGGACAGCTCAGCCTCCTGCGCCTCCGATTCCTTCACAGAGTAAACGTTTGGATCATATCCATTGATCCAGACATCCATGGCGTACCGAAGGGCATCCCCTTCAGGCCTTATCACACTCAGATTTGCTATATCAAAGTAGTGCCCGACATCACGAAGAAAATCGTGTGTCAGCCGATAGGGGTCATATTCATAGTAATCGTCGGGATCATCCGGGTTCCCTAACTTCGTTATTTCTCTCTTCCCCTCAAACCATTCCTCAATATCCTTCTGGTCCAGATAGCTGGATATCATGGTGGAAACGCCGATCAGCTGCTCCTCGTAAAATGTATTCGTCTTTTTCGTATAAAGGATATAGCTGATGAGGAAAATGAAAAAGCTGACACCCAGGACGGCTGCCATGATCATGAGCGCAATCTTCTGTTTTAACGAAAACCCGACGCGTCGCCTTTTCATGTTCTTCTCCCGGAAACTCCGTTATCCGAACCGCCCGGATGGCAGGATCACTGTCATCCGGGCCGTTTCATCCTGCTGCTTACGGTGTATGGCCGAAAACTGCAGGGCTGTCTACAGCCTGTGGTCACTCAAGCGTCAGCAGGCTGTCAAACCCTGTGATCTTCAGGATCTCCATCACATCATCACTGACATTTTTAACGACCATTTTCCCCTGCCTGTCCATGAGCTTTGCAGCGGAGAGCAGCGTGCGCAGTCCGGCGCTGGAAAGATATGTGACTTCCTTCAGGTCGATCACCGCCTCCGTTATCCCTTCGAGGGCAGGCATCAGCTCTTTCTCAAGTTCCGGCGATGTGCGGACATCCAGTTCTCCCTCTACGTTGACAGTCAGTCTGGTGCCTTCCTGGTTCATATCGAATTTCATGGGGTTCCTCCTTTTATCTGTCTTACTGATCCATTCTTCTCAAGTCTGCCGCCGGCATACCTGAGATCAGCATGCGCTTGTCTCCGTTTTGCCTTAACTTAAGCGGCGGATCAGACTTTACCCTGTTCTTTATTATAGCGCAGGTATTCGTTGATGTCGAAGCCTTCCGCATACTGCCAGTCAAGATTATTGCCGACTACCTTCTCACCGGCGAAAGACGTTCCGTATGCGTCTACATTTGCAAGTATGATCTTAGCGCTGATGGATGCGTCCTTGTCGTCCAGCCGGTATGCCTTTCCGGTATCGGTGAAGCGGATACGCATCCAGTGGGGCATCAGGATCACCTCCATGGTGATCTCACCGTTGGCGTCGTAGGCATTGGTGATTCGCTCGGTCAGCATCTCCTCTACGCTCATGCGGATCTGGAACACTTTCTTGCCGCGGAATCCAAGCTGCTCGGCGAGACCCTGTACCATGTCGCAGACCGGGGCGATGGTGTATGTCTTGTTCTGCACCTGTATGCTGAGGATCCGAAGCCCTTCGTTCAGTGCATTTTCGATGAATACGCTGCGCAGCTTCTCCAGCATGTCCGCCTTCAGTCCTCTCTGGTCCAGCTTACCGTTGGAATTGAGCGGGAAAGCAGGATACACAAAGAAATGGGAAGGGATCTTGTACGCGGACATCCTCTTGCGAAGGGATGCCCTGAGCGCCTGTTCGTCCAGCTCATTTCCTTTCAGGACTACACAGGCTTCCACGCTCTCGCCCCAGATCGGATGCGGCGCGCCGAGAACCTTCACCTCGCGGACAGAGCCTTCTTCCATCATGGCTTTCTCGATCTCCTGGGGGGAGATGTTCTCTCCGCTTCGGATAATGATATCCTTGATACGCCCTGCAAGCTGCAGCAGACCGTCCTCAGCGATCATTCCAAGGTCGCCGGTATGAAGCCATCCGTCCTTGTCAAATGGCTGCGCCTCTTCGCCCAGGCCGAAATAACCGTTCATCGTGATCGGACCTTTTACGACCACTTCGCCAATCTCTCCCTGCTCCAGGAATCCGGTTCCTTCCCTGTAGATACGCACGTCAATGTTCGGAAGGATACGTCCGACCGATACGGAACGTCTCTCCAGAGAATCACCGCTGACATTGACGGAAATGACCGGAGAACACTCGGTCTGGCCATATCCGATCAGAAGTTTTCCGCCGTTCAGGGCATTCTCGACACGCATCATCTCAGTCGGGGTCGTGAAACCGCCTCCGACGATGCACGTCTTCAGTTTGCCTGCGATCTTGCTCTCGAAGTCCGGAAGAGCCGTCACCATCCCGTACACCGCGCCGACCGTCGCGACCAGGTCGACCTGGTTTTCCGATACGATGTCGATAAGCGGCTGCGGCTTGATGTCCGCGCACAGGAAACAGTGGGATCCGTTCTGCAGCAGGGCAAAGGTTACAATCATTCCGAAGCTGTGGAACAGAGGCAGGGCGATGCAGCCCTTCGGAGTAATATCATCCCTGAGCAGTGCCAGCGCTCCGGCCAGATCACTGAGCACGGAACGGGATGACAGCTGTACCGCTTTCGGAAGCGAGGTAGTACCTGTCGTGAAGATGATGAACTGTGTATCGGACGGAACGACCTCTGCCGCGCGCGCCTGATATGCTTCGGGATCAAACGGGGCGGACGGGTCCATCGACGCCTTCAGAAGCTGAGCGGTCGGAATGATATGATTCATCGGAACGCCGCCTGCAACAACTGCTCCTGCAGCTGCCTTCGGATCGGCCGCGGAAACCTTGTTTCCGCCGATCAGTGCCCAGGCTGCACCGGTCATCTTCGTCAGCGCCGAGACATCTTCCGCATTCAGCCCGTAATTCATCAGCGTTGCGACACCGCCGGCCATGGCGATGCCGAAGAATTCAACTACCCAGTCGATCCCGTTGATCGCCCAGAGGACCACACGGTCTCCCTTCTGAACTCCCATATGGATCAGGTTGAAAGCACAGCGCCTGGACGCGTCCAGAAGCTGCCTGTAAGTGATCGTTGCTCCGCAGGTCAGCGCCGGTTTGTCTCCATACTGCTCCGCCAGTTTCTCCAGCCATTTGTCAAACAACAGGTTCTGATCTTCCATGATGCATTCCTCCCAAAATTTTTTCTTAAACCTGTACGATTCACGTATTCTTCCCCTTACATGACTCCGCCCGGCCCTTTGATAGCGTCGAACAGGTAATCATTCCAGATATTCGGATACACATCCAGCTTCGGATACACATATACGAGCACCAGTACCGTGGCAAGCAGGATCAGTGCATAGATCCCGAGCTTCGGAACGGGATTCATTTTCTGGATCGGTCCGGCAAGCGTCTTCTCATATACCGGTATGATCAGTGCGCAGAGTATGCAGACAAGGATCGATACGAAAAACGGAGTGACGCTCATCTCAGGCAGGTATCCGTATACCGCCACAAATATGGTCTGCAGCGGAAGAATGAACATATAGCTGATGCAGTAGTACCGGTTGACATTCCTGGAGATGCTGCTGACTACGGCAGGCGCCTTCCCATGGAACCAGACTTTTACTATCTTATAGAACATGGCAAGCAGGATGATGCTGACCAGACTCGTCGCGATCGCATCCGGGAACGGCTGCAGGTTGTACTGCAGGTCGCTGGATACTTCCGGAAGGAACGGCATGGGTACGAAGAAGCGAATCAGGTAATATACTGTACAGATCGGCAGGATGACGCGGAATACGAAAGAACTCGCCCTGTCCTTGTCCCTGATCCTGCGATAATAGCTGCCGACAAAGAATCCGAAGGCCACAAAGATAAAATACGAGAAAAACGGAAAATAGCTCTCGGCATCCGTTATGATAAAGAATCCGAGCAGCTGGCTCAGCAGGTAGCCTGAGGGCGGTTTCACGGTATAATTGCATATCAGGGAGATGATGCTGAACGCCGCTCCTATGATCAGGATCGTCTTCGGAGAACACCGGAGAGCCAGCAGGATCGCCATGAAGAAGAATGTCAGGGCCGCGAAGGTCAGGATGTCCGCCTGGAGTACCAGCATCCACTCTGCCAGGAACCATTTTCCTCCTGTGACCGCGTATGCGATCATATTCGGAAGGACGTTCCGCCCCAGGTTCAGCAGCTGTCCGACACACAGAAGGGACAGTCCCCTGAGAGCGAGGTTCTTCGGATTGACCCTTCTGGAATACTGCATACTGATCCCCATGCAGAACATGAACGAAGCCGCGCCGATGATGACGCAGAGATACTCACAGATCACGTCTGACATCACGCCGTGAGACTCAAAACAGTCCTCATAGACATGGACAAAGATCATGCCGATGATCAGGAACGCTTTCAGGAAATCGATCTCTCCCTGCCTTCCCGTATTCACTTCTTCCTTTGCAAACAGACTACTCAGATATTGCATAATGTCTTCTTCCTTCTCCTCTGCTTCTTTATCTCTGCCGGGTCACAACTGTCCTGTACGGCAGCTGCTCTCCGGATCATTTTCAGCTGTGTCTTTTATTTCTCAGGAATCGCCTGCTTATGAAATACGCCGCGGCGATGACAGCGTCTATGATCAAAACATATTTCAGGAACAGCAGGAGTTCCCTTCCTGCGTAGTTTTTCGCATATTCGTAAACACCGTAATACCCGTTAAACCTGTACGGGAGAAGGGGTTCGATCAGTTCCCTCTCTTCCTTCATCGGATCGGAGACCTGACGGATCTCGTCTCCGAGGAACATGGTCTTCCTGGTATCGGAATCATATTTCTCCCATACATATCCGGCGGCGGAGGGATCACCGGTCTTCGCGAAACTGACCCACATCGCCTGCACGGCTGCGGCAAGGGACGCATCTGCTCTCTCACCGGTAAAAATGGTATCGTCCAGATTGTTGAACACATAGGACAATTCTGCCGCATGACAGGCACCATAATTGGGTATGGCGGACTCCTTCGTCCAGTAATACATGTAGGTATTGCCGCCTGAATCCGCATGGAGTGCAGCCTGAGAGGCCGCGGGGATCCTGAAGAGCAGTTCATTCAGGAACTGGGTGCGCTTCCAGATCAGTTTCCCTTTCTGCATGCGCATAAAGTCCTCTGCGAAATGGCGGTCTTCCGGGGAGATCCGGTTCACTGTGCTCTTATACATCAGGGAACCGGCAGGCAGATAGAAGAGATACCCTCCGACCTCGCCGATCCAGTACCTTGCCTCATCCGCGTTGCTTCCGATCAGAAGATCCGCCCACGAAGCGTCCCCGTTCCGGTAAGCACCATACAGATCCTCCGGAAGGATGATCCCGTCCCTCTCAGGGAAATTGTTAAAGTCGTTCAGCGACTCATTGAGTTTCATCAGCTCCGCTTCATCCAGCGCCATGAGCTCATCCATGGAAGAGGCGCCGGCCAGCTTCAGAAGCTTCCTCGTGAGAGACAGACATTCTTCCCGGCTGTAAGTGAACGCCACGGAACCGCTCTGAGCGATCGCCCTGCGGAACAGTCCCCTGGCCTCCCCGATCAGAGGGAGCAGGCTGACACTGCTTGCGCCTGCAGACTCCCCGAATATCGTTACCTGCTCGGGATCCCCGCCGAATCCGGCGATATTCTCCCGGATCCATTTCAGTGCGCAGATCTGATCCAGCAGTCCCAGATTACCGCTCTCCGCAAAGTCTTCCCCGCCTGCAACTTCAGAGAACTCCATGAATCCCATCAGACCGATCCGGTAATTTACCGTAACCAGGACAATGTCCTTCCATACTTCCGCGAAGTTCTGTCCGTCGTACAGGGGGTCTGCAGTTCCGCCCCAGCCGTAGCCTCCTCCGGGGAAGAAGACCATCACCGGTCTCCCGGACGTCTTATCGACACTGCCGGTCCAGACATTCAGTGTCAGGCAGTCCTCTCCCTGCATGTACAGGGACGCCCGCTCACTCTCCGCTTTTGTCTGGATTCCTGATTTTCCGTAATAGTAGGCTTCATATACGCTGTCATCGTCTTCCGCCGGAAGCGGCCGCTTCCAGCGCCTGTCTCCGACGGGCGGCGTGGCATAAGGGATCCCCTTGAATGAGACGACCCCGTTTTTCTCCTGACCTACAAATGTCCCGTTCCTGCAGACTGCCGCAAGGCTCTTATCATAGGAACCGTCTTCTATCTTCCGGTTCTCTCCGTATGATTCCATCATTCTCTCACATTCCGCTTCCAGTTCACGTTCATTCAGCTTTCCCCTGATAAACAGCATCAGGACTGCCGAGGCCGTGATCAGGAATACGGCGGCGAAGATCCATATCGCGATCCGCCCTGCTCTGCCGGTTCTCTTCTTCATCATGTATCTGCAACCTGTATCAAATCATTATATGTCTTATCCGGCGGTATTTCATCCATTTTTTCCCGATAATCGGAAACACAGCATTATTATATCGAATCAGGTGTCATTCGAAAAATACAGTTCCGGGAGAGATCCTGCTGTCATCTTCACAGTCCGGAATGCACACCCTCGCATTTTCTGATACAATACCCCCATGACACGTGAGATCATTTATCGAATCGGACAGGACGAATGGACGGCGGGACGCAGATCGACCGCCGGTGAATTTCTGCGCAGGCGCGGGTTTTCCCGACATCTCCTTACTTATCTCCGCCATCATGAAAATACGCTCCTCCTGAACGGAGAAGCGGTCTTTACAAATCATCCCGTCATGCCGGGTGATGTTCTTCTGGTACGCTTTACAGATGAGGTTCCTTCCGTCTCGGTCGTCCCGACTCCGATCCGGCTGAATATCGTGCATGAAGACGAGGATATCCTCGTGATCGATAAACCGCCTTATCTTCCGATCCAGCCCTCCCTCGGACACTATGAGCATACGCTGGGAAACGCTGTCGTCTGTTATTATCAGGAACAGGGGATCCCGTTCATCTACCGGTGCGTCAACCGTCTGGACCGCAACACCAGCGGACTGGTCATCATAGCAAAAAACATGGCGAGTTCCGCGATCCTCTATGAAGAAATGAAGAACCGCCGGATCCGCCGTACCTACTTCACCGTCGTACATGGGAGACCGGACCCTCTGGAAGGGACGATCGACCTGCCGATCATGCGGAAAACGCCTTCCCTGATGGAGCGCTGCGTCGATCCGGAGAACGGGCAGCGGGCTGTCACACATTACCGTGAGATCGCATACCAGCCCCGCAATGACACCACCTCCCTGTCTGTCCGGCTGGAGACCGGCAGAACCCACCAGATCAGGGTCCACATGTCCTTTTCCGGCCATCCGGTCGTCGGTGATTCTCTGTACGGACTGTCTGAGGATCTCCTGGATCGTCAGGCGCTGCACTCCTGGAAGCTGGAATTCATGCATCCCATCACACGGGAGGATCTGTCCTTCGAGGCACCGCTTCCCGATGATATCCGGACGCTTCTGTAAATTCAGGAATATCCACCGTATACTTTCCTGAGGTTCTCCAGCCTGGCGCTCATGTTCCGCATCATGAGGTCAAGTATGGTGATGGCGGTCATACACTCCACGACCACGACAGCTCTCGGAACGATCACCGGATCGTGACGGCCTGTTATCTCCAGCGGATGGATCTCTCCGTCACTTCCCAGCGCCATCTGAGTCTGCGCGATGGACGGCGTCGGCTTGAATGCAGCGCGGATCAGGACGCTGCTTCCGTCACTTAAGCCTCCGAGAATCCCTCCCGCATGGTTCGATGTCTTCTCCGGCCCGTTTCCGGACTCCAGATACTGGTCATTGTTTTCCGATCCTCTCGACATCGCTGCGAACAGCCCGTCACCGATCTCCACAGCCTTCACTGCTCCGATTGAAAACAACGCCTGGGAGAGCTGAGCGTCCAGTTTGTCAAATACCGGCTCGCCGATCCCTGCCGGAAGCCCTCTGACGACGCAGTGGACGGTCCCGCCGGCGGAATCCTGCTCAGCCATGCATTCTTCCAGATACTCCCGTGCCTTCTTTTCCGCCTCTGCATCCGGCATGCAGAGTTCACTTCGCATGAGATGCTCCTCATCAAAGGAGGAAGGATCGCAGACAACAGGACCTATGGAAGCCGTATAAGCCTTTACCGTTATCCCGATTTCTTCCAGCACCTTTGCCGCTATGGCGCCGGCTGCGACTCTTGCGGCAGTCTCCCTTCCGGAAGACCGTCCTCCTCCCCGGTAGTCCCGAAGACCGTACTTCTCTTCATACCCGAGGTCCGCATGGCCCGGACGGAATACATCTTTCAGATCGCTGTAGTCCTTAGAGTGCTGGTCCGCGTTGCGGATGATCAGGCTGATCGGGGTTCCTGCAGTCCTCCCCTCAAACACACCGGACCAGATCTCCACCTCATCCGTCTCTGATCGTTTTGTCGCATACCGGCTGCGGCCCGGTCTTCTCCGGTCAAGATACTCCTGGATATCCGCTTCCTGAAGCGGCAGCCCCGCAGGACATCCGTCCACCGTTACGCCGAGCCCTCTCCCGTGGCTCTCCCCCCAGGTTGTGATACGGAATAGTGTTCCGAACGTTGATCCTGCCATGTTTCCGCCTCCTTTGTATTACCATTCTCCTGCAATCCATTATATCGGCAGCGCTCCGGATTGTCACTCACCTGATCCGCCTCTTTCATCTGCGCTGTCTGCATACCATAACAGAAGAAGAGCCGGCTTCATACCGGCTCTTCTGTCTGTTTCCCACCCAGACTGTGTTCTGTTATAAGGACCGCATGACCGCCGGTCCAGGATGGCTGTTCTCTTATTCAGCCTCTGTCTCCGCTGCTTCTTCCGCGACATACGGGACCACTGCGCCGCTGTATGTCTCGTTGATGTAGTTTACGACCTCTTCACTCTTCAGGACTTCGACCAGAGCCTGGATCTTCGGCTCATTCTCATTTCCTTCCGCGACAGCGATGATGTTGACATACTGCTGGATCGCATCGGAATCCGCCGCTTCAACTGCCAGTGCATCGGTGCCGGCGTTGAGTCCTGCTTCAAGAGCATAGTTTCCGTTCAGGACCACATAGGACACTTCGTCGATGTGGCGTGCGACCTGCGCTGCCTCGAACGGTTCGATCTCAAGGTTGTAGGGGTTGTCTGTGATGTCTTCCGGGGTAGCAGTGATGCCTGCTTCCGGATCCAGGGTGATCCAGCCCTGCGCCTCGAGCAGCAGGAGCGCTCTCGCCTCATTGGTCGTATCATTCGGTACGCCGACTGTATCGCCGTCTTCTACCTCTTCCAGGGTTGCCTTCTTGCCGGCATAGATTCCGAACGGCTCATAGTGAATCTCACCTGCATTGACCAGTGTGGTGCCCTGCTCTTCATTGAACGCGTTCAGATAATTGATATGCTGGAAATAGTTGGCATCCAGCTCACCGGACTGTACGACATTGTTCGGCTGTACATAGTCTTCAAATACTTCGACCTGAAGATCATATCCCTGCTCTTCCAGAATAGGCTTCGCAAATTCCAGGATCTCAGCGTGCGGCGCCGGGGTCGCAGCTACGGTGATCGGCTCAAGGTCATCTGCAAAAGCACACATCGGCAGCGTGCCCAGTACAAACGTGCCTGCCAGAACTGCTGCTAAAATCTGCTTTTTCATAATATCTTTCCTCCTCGTGTAACTTCTTTGATCCTGCCCTTTCTGCAGGGAGGATCCTGTTAATTAGCTGATGTATGGGATGATAACACATTCGTCCGTCAAAAATCCAATACAGGAAAATAATAGCCTGCTATAGGTTTCTCCTATAACAGGCCTGTTTATTTTCTATAGTATCAAGAACGCCGGAGATTCATTTCCGGTGATCCAGAACGCTCGCAAGCTTCATTCCGGTCATCTGGAAGATCTGGAACAGGATAACAAGCAGTGCCACCGTGATCAGCATGATATCCGTCTTCCAGCGGTAATAGCCGTACTGGATGGCTATGTCTCCGAGGCCGCCGCCTGCAACGGTACCGGCCATCGCGGAGTATCCCAGGATGGTTCCGAGCGTGATCGTTGCGCCGACGATCAGGGATGTCTTGGCCTCAACCAGGAGTACCCGGAATACGATGGTCCAGTTGCTCGCGCCCATCGACCTGGCAGCCTCTATAACGCCTGCGTCGACCTCCTTCAGGGAGGATTCCACCATGCGCGCGATATAAGGTGCGGCAGATACCACCAGCGGTACGATCGTAGCGGTCGTTCCGTAGCTCTTTCCGACCAGCATCCTGGTGAACGGGATCAGCAGGATCAGCAGGATCAGGAACGGAATGCTCCGCATGATATTGATGATCACATCCAGGATACGATAGATAAACGCATTCGGCCGGATCCCGTCCTTGTCCGTGACGGTAAGCAGGATGCCGACCGGCAGGCCGATCACATATCCGATAAATGTCGATACCAGGGTCATATAGACGGTCTCTCTGAGTCCGCCCGCAAGCAGCATGATCGTCTTGCTGTCCATGATCAGTTCACCTCCTCGATCGCAAGTCCCCGCTCTTTCAGGTAGTCTTCCATATTCCGGCTGATATCCCTGTCCGTCGGAAGCTGCAGGATCATGTCGCCCTTCGCGACCCCGCTGACATTCTTCGTATTGGCGCGGAGAATATTCACAGGCTGACCGAACTGCAGGATCATATTCGCGATAACCGGCTCAAACGCGGAATTCTCACTGAAGACGATGCGGATCTTCTTCCCCTCCGTGATCTCGTCTACCATGGCGTTCTCCCCGGAGTATGACCCCTGTGCGTCGCGCAGGATCAGCTCCTTCGCAGCATGAGACTTCGGATGATCGAAGATGTCGACCACCTTCCCCTCCTCCACCAGGACGCCGTTCTCTATGATGGCAACCTTGTTGCAGATCTTCTGGATGACGGACATCTGATGCGTGATGATCACGATGGTGATCCCCATCTCCTGATTGATCTTCTGCAGGAGGGAGAGAATCTGTTCCGTCGTCTGGGGATCCAGAGCGGAAGTCGCCTCATCACAGAGCAGGATGTGCGGATCGCACGCAAGCGCCCTCGCGATCGCGACCCTCTGCTGCTGTCCGCCGGACAGCTGGCTGGGATAGCTCTTCGCCTTGTCCGAGAGTCCGACTGTCTGGAGCAGTTCCTTTGCCCGCTCCCTTGCCTCTTTTTTCTTCTTTCCCTGGATCAGCAGCGGAAATGTGATGTTGTCCACCGAATTTTTCTGCTGAAGCAGGTTAAACGACTGGAAGATCATGGCGATCTTCATTCTGGTCGCCCTGAGTTCCTTCTCTGTCAGGGCACCGAGCTCCTGACCCTCTATAAAGACCTGTCCGTCTGTCGGTTTCTCCAGATAGTTCAGGCAGCGCACCAGCGTCGACTTCCCTGCGCCGGACATGCCGATGATGCCGTAGATATCACCCTTCTCGATCTTAATCGTGATATCCTTCAGGGCATCCACCCTCAGATCCTTCTGTGTAAAGGTCTTCGACAGATTTCTGACCTCGATCTCACTCATACTGCTCATTTCCCTTTCCTGCTCATTCCACGATGCCGCAGAATCTTTGTTTCATCTGACAAATATACAACATATTCTTTTCTGTGGCAATCCGCTTCCCGGTGTGCTACTCTATGCGGGACAGAGCCGGTCCTGTCAGGATCCGGCCATGACGGAAAAACCTGTTTTCCGTCATTTCCAGAAGGAGGTTCCCATGACGCTTCAGCAGATGCGCTATGCCATAATGATCGCCGACTGCGGCAGCATGAACGAAGCTGCCCACCAGCTGTTTATCTCACAGCCTTCCCTGTCGAGTACCATCAAGGATCTGGAAAAGGAACTCGGAACTCCGATCTTTATCCGTTCAAACCGCGGGATCTCCATCACGCAGGAGGGGGAGGAATTCCTCGGATACGCCAGACAGATCATTGCACAGTACGGAATACTGGAAGAAAGATTTACCGACCGTACGGCGAGGAAAACCAGGTTTTCCGTGTCTACCCAGCATTATTCCTTCGCAGTCAAGGCTTTCATTGAGACTGTAAAAGAATTCGGCATGGATAATTATGAGTTTGCGATCCATGAGACACAGACCCATACGGTCATGAGCCATGTGCGCAATATGAAGAGCGAGCTTGGCATCCTGTACCTCAATGATTTCAACCGGGAAGCCCTGACCAAACTGTTCCATGAATATGATCTGGAGTTCTACCCGCTGTTTGCCTGCAATGTATCGGTATATCTGTGGAAGGGACACCCGCTAGCAGGAAGTCGGGAGATCTCTATCGAACAGCTCCGTCCCTATCCCTGCCTCTCTTTTGAACAGGGAGAAAACAACGCATTCTATTTTTCCGAAGAGGTGCTCAGCACCTATGACTACCGCAAGGTGGTCAAAGCCGATGACCGCGCAACGCTCCTGAACCTGATGGTCGGGCTCAACGCCTTTACCCTCTGCTCCGGCATCATCACGGAAGACCTGAACGGACCGGATTATCTCGCGGTGCCTCTGGCCGGCGATGACCGTATGACGATCGGATACATCAAAAAGGCCCGCGTCGCTCTGACCGAACTCGCGGGCACTTATATAGAACAGTTGAAAGTCATCGGCGCCCAGTCGGGCGATAACGTGACCATGCTGTGCAGCCGCTGACCCGCCTGGCGGGAACAGCTTTCCTGTTCTTAATCGAACTTGATGACAGCCTTGACCACTTCGTTCTTCTTGTTCACCGAATCCTCAAACGCCTGCTGGATCTGATCCAGTGAATAGACATGTGTGGCGACCTTTTCGATCGGAGCAAGTCCGCTCGCAACCGTTGCGACGCTCTTCGGGAACATGTTCACATAGCGGAACAGAGACCTTATCTCGAGTTCCTTCGCCATGACCTGGCCGAAGTTGAAGGTCAGCTCTTCTTCGGCTGACATTCCTACCAGCACGATCCGTCCGCCGCGGCGGGCAATGTGCGCAGTCTGCGCGATGGTGAACTTGCTTCCGGCTGTCTCGAATACAATATCCGGTCCTTGGCCGCCGGTCAGTTCTTTGATGCGCGCGACCGCATCCTCATTTCTCCCGTTGATCACATAGTCCGCGCCGAGCTCTTTCGCCTTCTCCAGACGGATGTCCTCCAGATCGCAGACAATGATCTTGCTGGCCCCCCTTGCCTTGCAGGACAGCATGGTCATCAGTCCGATGCATCCGCTGCCCAGGATCGCGACGGTATTCCCGACTGTAACTTCACCTTTCTCCGCGGCAAACATACCGGTAGCCATCGGCTCGATCAGAGCGCCCTGCACCGCATCCATGCCTTCCGGAAGCTTGTAGCACAGGTCTGCCTGGAACGGGACATATTTCATGTAGCAGCCCTGGATCGGAGGAGTTGCCCAGAACGTCACATTCTCGCACAGATTGTAGTGTCCGGACTTACAGAATCTGCACTTGCCGCAGGTTACACTCGGTTCGCAGCATACGCGGTCACCTATCTTCAGGTCAGTCACTTCCGCACCGACTTCCACAATGGTTCCGGAGCATTCATGGCCAAGCATAAAGGGGATATCCCTCTCCTTGTCGACCAGGAACGTACCGCAGCGTCCGTCATGGAAGTAATGTACGTCAGAACCGCACACACCCACGCACTCCACCTGGATCAGGACCTGATCCGGACGGACCGGTTTTACCTCGAGCTGTGCTTTCATCCGCTCGCTCATTACGGGATCCTTGACGATCTCATCTACATTTGTCTCATCCACGACGACCATGGTATCCACAGCTGTCATGAAAGCACCTCTGTTGATATACTTCTTATCCATGTTATTCCTCCTGCACTTCTGTTATGATTCATGTCACGGCAGAGCTCTGAACGGTGCCTGCCGGTTACTGCAACCTAACCGCAAAGGCAGGACAATCAAAGCATCCATTCCACTGAAACATCACACTGAAAGTTTACACTGCCGTGTAGAGACCGTCAACGATGATATCCACTCCATTCGTATAGGTGGACGCATCACTTGCCAGCCAGATCGCCGCGCCGGACAGTTCCTCCGGCTTCGCCATCCTGTGCATGGGCATCAGCGGTTTCCATGCCTCCAGAAGCTCGGGCTCCACGAAATTGGGATCCACGGACATCGGCGTCGCAACGTAGCCGGGGCTGATGCTGTTCACGCGGATATTGTGATCAGCCAGCTCCACGGCCAGGCTCTTCGTCATCTGCATGACGCCTGCCTTGGATGCGTTGTATGCAACCTGTCTCTGCGGGATATTCGCGATGGTCCCGGAAATGGACGCAATGTTGATAATGCTTCCGGGTCTTCCTGCGGCAATCAGGACCCTCGCCGCTTCCCTCGCGACAATATACTCACCGGTCAGGTTGATGTCGATGCATTCCCTGAACTCCTCGACGCTGGCTTCAAAAATGTCTTTATGGTAACAGACACCAGCATTGTTTACGACGATGTCAAGGTGTCCGTAGATTTCCAGGATCTTCTGTATGCCGGCTCTGACTTCCTCCTCTTTTGTACAGTCCGCAATGATGCTGACCGCTTTTCCGCCTTCTGATTCAATCAGTTTGACGCTCTCTTCTGCGCCGGATCTCGAAAAGATCGCGATGTCGGCTCCCGCACGTGCCAGATCCCTGGCAAGTACCTGTCCGATGCCACGTCCTGCTCCCGTTACAAGCGCTGTTTTTCCTTCAAGTGAGAACAGACTGTTAATATAATTCTCTTTCATGCTGTCTCCTCTCTAAATAAAACTCTTTTTCTGAAAGAATCGGCAGGTCCTGAGACCTGCCGATCTCTCTAAACCGGAATCAATGACAATCCGGTTTCAGGGGTTCACGCTTCGATCACTCTTTGATCTGGCCGTTCGCCTTGTACATCTCAACATACTCATCTGCATTGTCCTTGGTGATAAGCGGAGCCGGGACGTTGTCATATACGTCGGTGACTTCCATCTCACCGGTCAGGACTTTGTGCATATACTCAGCGTTCATCTGAGCAAGGTCACCTGCGGACTGCAGGCCGGTGGAGGTCATGCGGCCTTCCTGGATCAGCAGGCAGGCTTCAGCGGTACCGTCAACACCATATGCAAGGACTCCGTCATATGCCGGGTCATCCTTGACAACTTCCAGAGCACCGGCAGCCATGTTGTCGTTCATGGAGATGATCGCGTCGATGTGATCATTTGCCTGTACCCAGTCTTCCATGAGGGTCATAGCCTCATCCTTGTTCCAGTTAGCGATATCCTCGGCAACGATCTCGACATCTTCTCTCTTGTCGAAGAACTCTGCCTGCCATGCATTTCTTCTCTCGGTGCTGTGGAAGTTGCCTGCCGGGCCGAGAAGAACGACGACTTTCGCATTTTCCGGAACCTGATCTACTGCGATGTCGCAGTTAACCTTGGCCTGCTCGTACGGATCAGCGTCGACAGAACCTGTTCCTTCGCACTCTACACGCGGGTTGGTGGTAATGCAGGGGATGCCGGCATCTACAACCTGCTGGATGTAGGGAAGCTGAGCCTCGCCGTTGTTTGCCTGGATGATGATTCCGTCATAGCCGTTCGCGATAGCGTTCTCAATGAGGGAGTTCTCCTTCTCGTCATTCGCCTGTCCGTCGAAAACGTCAAGCTCCATGTCATCATAGGTGTCGAACTGAGCTCTCATCTCGTCCGCCAGCCATGCAGCAAAGGAGTCTTCCTGTGCTCTTGCGATGTACGCTACCTTGAATCCGTCGGCCATTGCGGTCATCCCGAAAAGCATTGACAGTACAACTGCGCCAGCCAGAATTCTCATTGTGCGTTTCCTCATGTTACTACCTCCTTAGTGAAAAATATGTTGATAGTTCTCTGCAACTATTGCATTCATTGACAGTTACGTTCCGCTTCTGCGGATTGACCGGGAGAAATGACCTCCGCAAGTAAGGATCATTTCTTCTCTTTGTTGTCGTCCTCGGTCAGTATGATCTTTCTGGTCTTGCGGCTCTTGGAACGTATATCGAATACGACCGCTACCGCAATGATCAGGCCCTTGATCATCTGCTGGATGTAGGAATCGACGCCGTTCAGGTTCATGATATTGTTCAGGAAACCGATGATGAACGCGCCGGCCAGCGTGCCCATCGTGGTGCCGATACCGCCCGAGAAACTGGTTCCGCCGACGATCGCGGCTGTAAGACCTTCCATCTCGTAGCCGACCGCGCCGTTGGGAAGACCGGCATTGACGCGGGACATGAAGATCACGCCTGCGATACCGGCCAGGATTCCGTTGATGATATAGGTGATGTATTTGCTCCGCTTGACATTGATACCGGATGCCACCGCAGCCGCCTCATTGCCGCCGATCGCGTACAATGACCTGCCGTACCGGGTGTGGTTCAGTATGTACCAGACGATTACCGTAATGAGGACCATGAAGATAACGGGAACCGGAATGATACCGATGCTTCCCTGACCAACCTTTACATAATCTCCAAGCTGCAGCAGGTTCTGGCCGTTCGTGGAATACAGTGCCGCGCCTCTGGCCGCCATCTGCATGGCGAGAGTCGCGATGAATGCGGGTACTCCGAAATGGGTAACCAGGACTGCGTTGATCAGGTTGCAGCCGACCGCCACCAGGATCGAGACCAGCATCGCGACCAGGATGGAGTGGGTTCCATAATAGGTGTAGATCGAGAGACATCCGGCCAGTGCCAGGACTGAGCCGACCGAAAGGTCGATCAGACCGGAAATGACCAGTAGCATCTCGCCGTATGCAAGGATAATGCCGACTGTCAGCTGTCTTGCGATATTAATGATGTTTCTGGATGACAGGAAATTCTTGTTCAGTATGGAGCACAGAATGAACATTGCCACCAGAATGATATAGATCGAGTATTTCTCAAATACCTGCGCGACTTTCGAGTTTTTCATCACTGTACCTCCATGTTCTGTGTTCCTGTTGCGTACCGCATGATGAGCTCCTGGGTGAACTCTTCCGGATCTTCAAGGCACCCTGTGATTCTTCCCTTGTTCATTACATAGATCCGATCGCACATGCCGATCAGTTCCGGAAGTTCGGAAGAGACCATGACGATGGTCTTGCCTTCCTCCACAAGTTCCGTCATGAGCTTGTAGATCTCAAATTTCGCGCCGACGTCGATACCTCTGGTCGGCTCATCCAGGATCAGGATCTCCGGTTCGCGGAGCATCCACTTTGCAAGGAGCACCTTCTGCTGGTTGCCGCCGCTGAGCGCCTGGATCAGGGTTTCAAGGCTTGGCGTCTTAACATTCATCCGCCCGAAATACTTCTGGACGGTCTCCCTCTCAAGCTGCCTGTGTGCATGTCCTCCGTAGAAGAACTTATCGAGGCTGGAGATACTTGCATTTTCCATCACGGACCGGATCGGGATGATGCCGTACCTGCGGCGGTCCTCCGAGAGCATGACCAGGCTGTTCGCGATCGCGTCGCTTGGCTGTTTGATCTTCGTATCCTTTCCGTGGATCAGGATCGAACCTTCATCATACGGATCCAGACCGAAGATCGCACGCATGGTCTCTGTCCTGCCGGCGCCCATCAGACCTGCAAATCCGACGATCTCGCCGCGGCGCACATGGAAGTTGATATCCTTGAATACCCCTTTGCATCCAAGGCCCTTCACCTCGAAGATCGTCTCCCCGATCGGCACATGCTCCTTGGGGTAAGCGTTCGTCATCTCGCGGCCGACCATCATCGCGATAACCTTGTCCAGAGTCAGCTCGCTCGCGGGTTTCGTACCCACAACGGTTCCGTCACGGAGTACCGTGATATCATCTGCGATCCGGAACACCTCCTCCATCTTGTGGGAGATGTAGATGATGGAAACGCCTCTCTCCTTCAGTTCCGCGATCTTCTGGAACAGGATCTCGACCTCGCGGTTCGTGATAGCGGAGGTGGGCTCATCCATGATAACGATCTGTGCGTTGTAGGAGATCGCCTTGATGATCTCCAGCATCTGTATATCGGAGACCGTCAGGGTCTTCAGTTTCTGATCCGGTTTATAGGGAAGGCTTTCCTGCTCCAGGAAGCGGAGCGTCTCCGTCCGTACTGTCTTCCAGTCCACATTCCCGTATTTCTTGACCGGGAGCCGTCCCAGGAAAACATTCTCTTCGATCGACATCTCAGGGATGTAGTTCAGCTCCTGGGCGATCATGGCTATGCCATATTCCCTGGCCTGGATCGGGTCTTTGATCTCCACGGGTTTTCCGTCGATCAGGATCTCTCCCGTATCCTGTTTATACAGGCCATTGATCACTTTCATCAATGTCGACTTTCCGGCTCCGTTCTCTCCGCAGAGGCAATGGACCGTTCCCTTGCGCACCGCGAAGTTTACGTTGTCCAGCGCTTTGACGCCGGGGAAGGATTTGCTGATCCCCTTCAGTTGAATTTTGATCTCGTCCAATCCTTCTCTCCTTTCTGCAGCATCCTGCCTTTACACTCCGGTTACCATTTATCATTCCAGCGCTGCAAGCGCGGAAAAATCTTCTTTCAGCGAGCGGTACATCCGGTCATAAACGGCATGGTATGCGCTGTACTTCTCTGCCTCTTCCGGATCCCACTCCGTACTGTCTTTCTCCCGGATAAAACGGTCGCACGCATCATACACAGACGGCCACAGTCCAGCTCCGACACCTGCCAGGATCGCTGCTCCGTAATCTGCCCCGCCTTCCCTGCCGAGCGTATGGATGTCGCAGCGGAACAGGTCGGCAAGCATCCTGCGATAAAGCGGGCTCCTGCTTCCGCCTCCCGTCACACGCAGGGAGGTCACCTCGATCCCCTGATCTTTGAGCAGGTCGTTGCAATCCGCCAGACAGAACACGACGCCTTCCATGATCGCGCGCATGACATGCGCCTGCGTGTGAACGCTGCTGAGTCCCAGTAGCGCTCCGCGGTAAAGAGGATCCATGTGCGGCGTCCGTTCTCCCATCAGGAACGGAAGATAGATCAGCCGCTCGCTTCCGATCGGGAGCTTCTCCATCTCTTCGGTCAGTTCATCAAAGAAGGATGTCCCTTTTTCATCTGCGTCACGAACCAGATCCCCGCAGAACCCATCCTTAAACCAGTTCACTGACAGCCCGGCTGACTGCGGTCCTCCCATGGAATGCCATCTCCCCGGAACCGCACAGCAGCATACATGCAGTCCGCCTTCCGGTATCTCAACATAGTGGTCAAAGTGCGAATAGACGACAGCTGAAGTTCCAAGAGAAACCAGTGCCTGTCCCTCACGCACGATCCCGCTCCCGACGCCGGCACAGGCATTGTCGCTTCCTCCGGCTACCACGACAGTCTCCGGACTCAGTCCACACTGCGCAGCAATCTCCGGCAGCAGGGTACCTGTCACTTCCTGGCTTTCATAAAGTGTTCCCAGAATGGAAGGATCGATATCCAGCGCTTCCAGAACCTCTTCCGACCAGCAGCGGTTCCTGACATCCAGCATCTGCATGCCAGTCGCATCCGAGACATCCGTTGCATACACGCCCGTCAGCACATAACGTATATAGTCCTTGGGAAGGAGCAGGTGCCGCATACGCGCATATTTATCCGGCTCATTTTCCCGGATCCAGAGCAGTTTCGCCGCTGTCCACGCCGCCAGCGGAGGATTCGCCGTAACAGACAGCCAGCGGTCCATGGGAAGGAGTGTAAGCATCTTCTCCGCCTGCGCGCTGCTTCTCTGGTCGCACCAGAGAATAGTTCGTCCCAGCGGCTCCCCCGCCTCATCCAGAAGCACGGAGCCATGCATCTGTCCCGACAGGCCGATCCCTCTGATCTGCCCTGCATCGGCGCCGCTCTCATCCACGACCTGACGGATCGTGGTCAGTACGGCCTTTTTCCAGTCAGCCGGATCCTGCTCGGCCCAGCCGTTTTTCGGTTCATGCATGGGATATGCATATACTGCTGAAGCGCGGACACTCCCCTCTTCGTCCACAAGAATTGTCTTTGTTGCACTGGTTCCCAGGTCGACTCCGATCACATACTGCATGTTGTCCGTACTCCAGGCTCTGGTCTATGGGGTAGTAAATGAAAAAGGGGAACTCGTACAAATATGTCCCTTGTTTATTATAGCCACTGCAGGTTGTTTATTCAACCGTTTGCCCGGAGAAAAAAGCATAAAAAATGGCGAAATCCTTTTCGCAGGAAAAGGATTCCGCCATTCATTGCTTATCAGTTTTCTGTTATCTGATCTCGGTCAATCCGACCTTCTTTTTCACCTTGCGGAGCGTCTTATTTGCGCAGTAATACGCCCGCTCTGCATTTGTCTTAATGACATTGTCGATGTAGGACTTATCCTTCTGCAGTTCCTTCACACGGTCCTGCAGAGGTTTCAGGACGGACACGACTGCCTCTCCGACCGCTTCCTTGACCTGTCCGTAGCCGCATCCGGCAAACTCTGCCACCGCTTCGTCCGGTGTTTTGGACACACAAGCGCAGTAGATATCAAACAGGTTCTTCAGTCCCGGCTGCTCATCGCGGTACGCGATCGTCGCCTCGGAATCCGTGATGGCCCTCTTGCACTTCCTCCGGATCGTATCCGGATCATCCATGAGGAAAATGGATGCATTCGGGTTCTCATCCGACTTTGACATTTTCTTCGCCGGATCCTGCAGAGACATGATCTTGGCGCCAACCTTCCCGATGTACGGTTCCGGGATCGTGAATACATCCCCGTAGATGCTGTTGAACCGCTGTGCGATATCGCGGGTGATCTCCAGATGCTGCAGCTGATCGACTCCGACCGGGACCACATCTGTCTGGTACAACAGGATATCGGCGGCCATGAGGACCGGATAAGTGAACAGGCCGGCATTGATATTATCCGAATGCCTTGCAGACTTGTCCTTGAACTGAGTCATGCGCTGCAGCTCACCCATGTATGTGAAGCAGTCCAGGATCCATGCGAGCTCCGCATGAGCCGGAACGCTGCTCTGCAGGTACAGGCAGTTCTTTTCCGGATCAATACCGGCTGCGATATAGAGCATCATCAGTTCACGCGCATGAGCGCGGAACTCTGCCGGATTCTGGCGTACCGTCAGGGAATGCAGATCCATGACCCCATAGAAGCACTCGTACTCACTGGCTAGGTTCACCCAGTTCTTGAGCGCTCCGAGATAATTTCCGAGCGTCAGATTGCCGGTCGCCTGCATGCCGCTGTATAAAACTTTCTGATCTTTGTTCATTTCAGATTTTTCCTCCCTTAAGATAATAGTCCCGCACAAAGCGAAAACACTCCTTCTCTCCCTTCCTGGCGAGGATCTTCAGCATCCGCTCCAGTTCCCGGGCCGTCTGCGGATGCATCAGTCTCCCGGCTTTTCCTCTCTCATAATACCGGAGAGGTTCGATATCGGTATAAGCGTCCTTCATATAGGTCTTGGACGCCGCGATGCGGTCCATCAGCATCTCCGCCACGCATTTCCTCGGCATCTGCACCGGACGGACCGGGTATTTCCCGGCTTTTGCCGCTTCTATATTATAATCGGTCCAGTATTCATAGTGGTGCCGGTTTCTTCCCTTGTGGTGAATCCAGGCCTCTGAGTACCCCTTCACAGTCCTCTCCCCGTTGTTCGGGCTCTGCTTCCCTCCCTGGAAATAGCGGAAACCGTTCAGAAACTCCGTCGGTTCGAACTTGGACAGATCATGCAGGATCCCCTGCGCGTACAGTCCCACTGCAAAGCAGCCTTCCGCCACCAGCTTTTTATGATAAATCACCGTTTTCAGATGACCGGCAGCCTTCTTCAGGGTGATCTTCCCGTCTGAAGGCGCTCCCTCATATCTGCCCGGTGCCTCCTGTCTGTATTCCATAAATGCAGTCCTTTAGCCTTTTCAGCCTGTCAGCACACGGATCGAACGTGCCGGGACCTTCACACATTTTACTTCTTCCTCCCTGCACCCGCATCCGTTTTTCTCTCCGCTGGTGCTGAAGCGGTCAACCGACGTATCGATCATCAGATGCCATTCTCTCCCGGCCGGAAGATACGGAAGTGCCAGTTCCTTCTCCTCCCAGTGGAAATTGTAGGCGGCATACAGATACGATCCGGATACTCCTTCCTTCCCATTCTGCACATCGCTGCCGTCCGGTTCCTGTGAGCAGTACATCATGCCGACACTTCTCTCCTGCTGGTCAAACGACGCGAACCATGCATTGGACCCATGGCAGGAGAAGTCCGGGAAGAAACCGCCCAGCGACGCACCGGTCAGTTCTGCAGTCTGGTGCAGGAGCGGATGTGCAGTCCGGAACGCGATCAGCATCCTGACATAATCGGACAGCTCCTGCGCGTCCTTCGTTTCAGACCACTTCACCCAGGTCAGCTCACTGTCTATGCAGTAGGGATTGGAGTTCCCCATCTGGCTGTTCAGCATCTCATCTCCGGCAGTAAGCATGGGAGTTCCCTGTGAGAGCATCATCAGCGCCAGGGCATTTTTCATCTGCTTCATGCGCAGCCTGGTGACTTCGCGTTTTCTGGTCGGCCCCTCGACGCCGCAGTTCCATGAGAATTCGCTCGGAGCCCCGTCACGGTTGTTTTCCCCGTTCTCCTCATTATGCTTGTCATTGTAAGAAACCAGGTCTGAGAGCGTGAAGCCGTCATGGCCGGTGATCGCATTGATAACGCCTGCATCCTTCGGATTGTAGCGGCATCTGAATACATAATCCTTCAGGCTGTCCGTATCCCCTTTCAGGAACCTCCTTGCGTCATACCGGAAGCCGGCGTTGTACTCAGCCAGGTTGCGCGACCGGTACGGACGTCCGTTCGGATACATTCTCGACGTGTCGAAATAATCCGAGATCAGCTTCACACTGCTGAGGGCAGGACTCTTCGCCACGGCGTTCACGTCATCCTGGGCAGCCATCATCATAAAACCGTCCACATGGTAGAACTCTGTCCACCAGAGGAGGCACGCGCTCATATACGCGGGATCCGTACCTTCCGGCCAGTTCATCTCCATGATGACCTCTATACCGGAGCGGTGCAGTTCACGGACCATCGTGCGGAACTCGACCGACGGATCCTTTGACGCGGAATAAGATCGCTTCGGAGCGAAATGCCATCCCGGACCGAATCCCCAGTAATTTACGCGGCTGCCTGCGGCAGGCACAGGCAGATGCGGCACATCTGCCGCGTCCGGTCCGGTACTGCGGTTATCTGACGGCCGGGCAAGGGCCGAATCCGGCAGCGGACTGCCTGTCATCAGGCGGGACGGATCCTCCGGTCTCCACCCTTCCAGGTCCCTCCGGACAACCTCGTCAAACTCATAGCAGGGCATCAGCACGACTGCGGTGATACCAAGTTCCTTCAGATACGGGATCTTCTCGATAATCCCTTCAAACGTGCCCCTGCTCTTTACTTTCGAGGACGGGCTCTTCGTAAACCCTCTCACGTGCAGTTCATAAAAAACTGATTCGCTGTAGGGGATCCGTGGATGCTTTTCCTGCTCCCCCCAGTCGAACGAAGGGTCCGCGAATCCGCCTCTCACCTGATGCTCCCTGCGCGGCGCGGTGTCGGCAAACTGTTCCGTTCCGGCGATCACCTGTGCGGAAGGATCTGTCATGATCCTGCCGCCGATCCGGTAATTATACTCCAGATCCTGTGCAGGTATGCCGGAAACCTTCAGGGCAAAGATCCGCCCGATCACCGGTTCATCCGGAAACGGTACTTCCATCCTGACTTCTTTACTTCCCTTTTCGTAGAGAAGCAGAGCTGCCCTCTCTCCTTCAGGCACCACAACAGAAAAGAGGATTCCGTCCTCCACAATGTCCGCATGAGGGATAACCCCTCCGATCTTAAGCTTTGTACACGATGTAATGTGCGGGTCCCACTTCACTGGTCGGATACTCCTTTCTCAAATAGCCGGGCTGCTTTGTCCGGCACGTTCGTGATCACGGCGTACACACCGCATTTTTCACAGATCTTAAGCTGCGCCGAATCGTCCACGGTCCATACGTTCACTTCCAGTCCGTTCTCACGGCATTCGTCCAGAAGTCCGGGGTGCAGCAGGCTGTGAAACGGAACGTTTATTGCATTGGCCTTCAGCTTGTCGGCGAGCAGTGCTCTGAGATTCGTTCCGTTCATATACAGGAAGCCGAGCTTAGCGTTCCTGTCCAGAAGCCTGATCTTTTCCAGGGACAGGTGGTTGAAAGAAGTGTAGATCACCTTTCCCTCAAATCCTTTCTCCCTTACCATCTCCACAATCTTCCGCTCGATGCCGGGATAGGCGAACAGACCTGTCTTCAGCTCGATATTGACCGTCATCCCCGTATCTTTCAGGAGATCAAAGACCTCCTCCATAGTAGGAATGGTCACCCCTTTATACTCTTCCATCCCGTTTGAAAAATCCATCGATTTCAGTTCCGAAAGCGCATAATCCTTCAGCCATCCGCTGCCACTGCTGGTACGGTCGAGTTTCTCATCATGGCAGACCATGATCTCCCCGTCCTTTGAAAGCTGGATGTCCAGTTCCACACCGTCCGCATGCATGCTGCGCGCAAGATCGAACGCAGGCATCGTGTTCTCCGGCGCATACTTGCTTGCTCC
>CADCOU010000249.1 GCA_902803155.1 uncultured Lachnospiraceae bacterium
CAAAGATGTACTGCTGAATAATGAAAAGGAGGAGGTTTACAATGTCTACACCGCATAATAAGGCAGAAAAAGACCAGATCGCAAAAACAGTCATCATGCCGGGAGATCCCCGCAGATCGAAGTTCATCACCGATACATTTCTGGAGAATCCGGTTCTGGTAAACGATGTCCGCGGAGTCCAGGGATACACCGGAACCTATCAGGGAAAACCTGTCACTGTCATGGCCAGCGGCATGGGCATGCCCAGTATCGGCATCTATTCCTATGAGCTGTATAAAGAATATGATGTTGATAATATCATCCGTGTAGGATCGGCCGGAAGTTATATCCCGGAACTGAAGATCTTCGATGTCGTCCTGGCAACCGGTGCATGGAGCGAATCCAGCTTTGCGCTGACCCAGTCCGGAGATACCGAGACCCTTCAGCCTGCGTCGGAGGCACTGAACGAGATCATCCGCAAAAGTGCTGCCGCACAGGGGATCAAACTGTATGAAGGCGTCGTCCACTCCTCGGATGTCTTCTACAGAGAGAGTCAGGATTACCGGAAAGAAGTCGTAGACGTGCATCACTGCTGCTGCGTGGAGATGGAGAGTTTTGCTCTGTTCCACAACGCACGGATACTCGGCAAGAACGCAGCATGCCTGCTGACGATATCCGACAGCTTTGTCGCGCCGGAGATCACGACGCCGGAAGAGAGAGAACAGAAATTCACGGATATGATGAAGATCGCACTTGGAACCTTGCTGTGAGAGGGGTTATTTACAGGGATCGCCGTTATGCGGCGATCCCTTTGAAATGGAATCTTTTCCGTAACGGGTCCGGACCTTTTTCATCATCTCGTCCAACTGCGCTTTTTTCCGAAGTGCGTTTTCTGTTTTCTGCTGCTCTGCTCTTCTTCGTTCTTCCTCTTTTCTGAGAAGTGCCTGCTGCTTTCGGCGCGCCGCGTTTTCTTCCTCCTGCTGCTTTGCCCACGAGAACAGATCCATCTGCACATAACTTCCGTCGGTCAGATTCGTGCATCCGACCCCGATCAGGCGGAGTGCGTGTCCGCCCGCAAAGAAGCCCTCGTCTCCGAATACCATGTCCGCCATCAGTTTTTCTGCCGCTTCCCGGATCAACTCCGCATCCCTGGTTGCGGAAGAGAGCGTGATCTGCCTGGAATGCCGCCGGAAGTCTTCCGTCTTCACATTTACTCCGACGGTCTGCGCATATACCCCGCCCTTTTCCATGCGCTCCGCGACCTTTCGGCTCAGCCTCCGGATGATCTCCAGACCCAGGGTCTGGTAATTTTCACTGGTGATATCCTCTGCAGTGGTCTCTTCGTTGGAATAGCTTTTGGCCTTCTCCCGTACCGGTCTTATGACATCGGAGCTTCTGCCGTTGGCGCTTTTCCAGATATATGCACCTGCTTTTTCCCCCAGATTCGCCTGAAGAATCGGCAGGCTCATTGCTGCCGCCTGACCGATTGTCTCTATCCCCATCTGATGCAGACGCTCTGCCGTAGCCTTCCCGCATCCGTGGAGTTCCCGCACCGGGAGCGGCCATAGTCTGGATGGCACTTCTTCCGGAAACAGGGTATGCACCTTATCCGGCTTCTCGAAGTCACTCGCCATCTTTGCCAGCAGCCGATTGACGGATATCCCGACATTTACGGTAAATCCGAGCTCCCGGTACACTCTCTGTCTGATCTGATGAGCCGCGCTCAATGGCCAGGGGCCGTCCGGCGTCTCGCTGTCCCGGAATCTCCCCCTGCTCTCTGTCATATCAAGATACGCTTCATCAATGGATGCCTGTTCCACCAGATCCGTGTAATCACTGAGGATTTCCATCAGTGCCCGTGAGTATCTCCGGTAAACTGCAAAATCCGACTTTACCAGAACCAGCGACGGACATTTCTGCAGTGCTTTAACCACCGGTTCTCCCGTCTGTACTCCGTATTTCTTCGCAGGGATCGACTTTGCGGTTATGATCCCGTGCCGGGTCTGTACGTCTCCGCCCACCGCGGACGGGATCGTACGCAGATCTGTACTGCCCGGATCCTCCTCCAGCTTCTTCAGCGCAGACCAGGACAGAAAGGCAGAATTTACATCCACGTGAAAGATACAGCGTTCGTCAGCTTTCCACTCATGCATAACCGTTCAGACAGTCACCTCACCTGCAAGAACCTTCCTGTAATCCGCATAGTTCCGTTTCAGGAGATTCGGCGTATCCAGACTGTACGGACACCTGGAAACACAGCGCCTGCACCCGATGCAGTTCTCTATCTTCTTCATCTCCTTCTGCCAGAAATCAGACAGCCACTCTTCCGACGGTGCCCTTCGAAGCATCAGCGACATCCTGGCACAGTTATTAATCAGGATGTCCGCCGGACACGGCATGCAGTAGCCGCATCCCCTGCAGAATTCTCCGGCAAGCTCCATTCTCTCTTTTTCAATATAAGAGCGGATCTCATCCGTCATCTCCGGGGTTTTCTCAAAATAGGACAGCCATTCGGCAAGCTCCTGCTCTCTCTGTATACCCCATATGGGGAGTACATTCGGCTGTGTCCGGATAAAGGCCATTGCTGCTTCGGATCTCGTGATCAGACCTCCGGCAAGTCCTTTCATGGCAATAAACCCGACTTCATTCTCTGCGCATTTCCGGACCAGTTCGAATTCCCTGTCCGATGCAAGATAGCTGAACGGATACTGCACGGTCTCATACAGACCGCTGTCCGCAGCTTCCAGCGCGACCTGGATCAGATGGGCGGAGAGCCCGATATGCCGGATCTTTCCCTGCTGTTTTGCTTCCAGCATACACTCATACAGACCGCTGTCATCTCCGGGCCTGAAACACTTCGGCGCACAGTGCAGCTGGTATACATCGATATAATCTGTCCGCAGGTTTTTCAGAGACGTCTCCAGATCTTTCCAAAAATCTTCTGCATTCTTTGCCTGCGTCTTTGATGTGATATATACCTTGTCACGCATCCCCTCAAACGCAGCCCCGAGCTTCTCCTCACTGTCAGTATAGGCGCGGGCTGTATCAAACAGCCGCATACCTCCTTCATACGCGGCTCTCAGGATCCGTATAGCTGTTTCCTCCGGAACTCTCTGAATCGGAAGTGCGCCAAACGCATTCTGCGGAACCGTGATTCCGGTGCGTCCCAGTGTTACATTCTGCATATTTGGTCCCTCCTGGATTTGAATCCGTAAGATGAAGCAAGCTTGCCTCGGCTTCAGGGCTTTTGACCCTTACATCATATCACGGTTGCACAGTTCTGTTTATACATGCTATGATTATTGCATCACTTCATTATATAAAATTACATTTTGCCATGTCGGAAACGTGAGATTTCCATACTGAGAGGCTGTCAGAAGCCCGGGTGGATACATTTCAGAAAGGGTTTATTTATGGTCAATATAAATGCACAGCCTGTCAAAAACGGCAATGTCTACATTCCTTACAGCGAGAGATCCGGCCCCGAATCAACTGTATTTTTTACCAGAGACCTGTCTGAAGCCGGTCTCTTAAAAATCTATGACAAAGTCTGCGGCGTACTGAAAGGCAGGGTCGCGATCAAGCTGCACACCGGAGAGCCGCACGGACCGAACATTCTCCCCCGCCCCTGGGTGAAATGCCTGATTGAAAACCGGCTTCCCGAAGCGCATATCATCGAGACCAACACCTACTATCCGGGAGACCGTTTTACCACGGAGCAGCATAGAAAAACGCTGCAGATCAACGGCTGGAACTTCTGCGAAGTGGATATCACGGACGATTCCGGTACCGCGGAACTGCCCGTACGCAGCGGCAAATGGTTCGATACCATGTCTGTCGGAAAAAGCATGCTGGAATATGA
>CADCOU010000250.1 GCA_902803155.1 uncultured Lachnospiraceae bacterium
CGGGCAACTGAACTCTTTCTTCTTCCGGTTCCGTAGAATTTATCTGTAGCCAAAGTATTTTCCCTCCTATCAGATCGTCAGCGTCTCAGGCTTCTGAGCCTGATGCTTGTGCTCAGCTCCGGCATATACGAAGAGCTTCTTAGCCATCTGTCTTCCGAGCGGTCCCTTCGGCAGCATGCCGATGACTGCGTGCTCGACAACCTTCTCCGGCTTTTTGGCAAGCATCTCGCGGAGGGTCGTCTCCTTCACACCGCCGATGTACTTGGAGTGTGAGAAGTAGGTCTTCTGGTCGAGTTTCTTACCGGTCACTGTGATCTTGTCTGCGTTCACTACGATGACATAATCGCCTGTATCCAGGAACGGTGTGAAGATCGGTTTATTTTTTCCGCGAAGGGTAGCTGCAACGACGGTTGCAAGGCGTCCGAGCGTCTGTCCCTCAGCATCAACTACATACCACTTTCTATCGATGCTCTTTGCGCTTGGCATAAAGGTTTTCATTGTAGAATGTCCTCCAAATGTATCTTGATGAGCCAGGCGGTGTTTTACCTCCGTCCAACCGGTATAGATAAGCATCCTTTCCGGGGTAAGGCAAGATGCTATCATCCATGAAAAAGAGTGCTCCTCCGAAGAGGCACACTCAGATATTATATTCACGGGCATCTGTGATGTCAACCGATTTTTCGCAGATTTCCGCTCTTTTTCAATGATTTCCCGGCATCTTTTTTCACTAAAAGACCGTCTTTTACAGATACTCGATCGCCATCAGCGTGAGGCCTTCCGGTCTGGCAGTGTCTCCCGCCCTGGACCTGTCCTTCGCCTCCAGGATCTCTTTCATCTCCTCCGGCGGGATCAGGCCGCCGCCGATCTGGAACAGCGTTCCCACAATGATCCGGACCATGTTGTACAGGAACCCGTTCCCTGTGATTGTGACTGTGATCATATCGCCTTCCCGTGTCACGTCACAGCGGTAGATCGTCCTCACATGGTTCGGACGGTCCGGTTTTGCAGTGCAGAAAGAACTGAAGTCGTGTTCTCCCAGCAGATAATCTGCCGCCTGCTGCATCTTCTTCTCGTCCAGTTTATAGTAATAATATGTCGAGAACCTTGACACCAGCGGATTCGGGATCGGGCGGTTCCAGATCTGATAGCGGTAGGTTTTGCGCGTCTCACAGAATCTCGGATGGAAATCATCCGGCACCTGCTCCGACTTCTGGACCTTGATGTCCTGAGGCAGTCTGGTATTCATTGCCAGAGCGATCTTGTCCACCGGCATACGGTGGCTGGTATCAAATACCGCCACGTTTCCCTGCGCGTGGACGCCCGCATCCGTGCGGCTGGCTCCGAGGATATGGATCTCTTCCCCCAGAAGATCCGACAGATGCTTCTCCAGTTCTTCCTGTATCGTATCTCCTTCCGGCTGTACCTGGAAGCCATGATAGGCTGTCCCGTCGTATGCAACCGTCAGTTTAACTCTCTTCATAGTATCCCTTTTCCTGCCATTTCTCATACTCCTGCGGGAATGGGCAGCTGAACCCTGACATATTTCCACAGAAGGAACATCAGAACCGCGTACGCCGCGATCAGCAGATAAGCAATATAATCGCGTCTGCGGCAGATGAGCGGCTTCATCTTCGTCCTGCCTTCCCCGCCGTGGTATCCTCTGGCCTCCATGGCGAGCGCGAGGTCATTTGCCCTGCGGAACGCGGATACAAACAACGGCACCAGCAGCGGCACCAGGGCTTTTGCCCTCCGGATGATCCCACCCGATGTAAAGTCTGCCCCTCTCGCTTCCTGTGCGCGCATGATCCGGTCTGTCTCATCCATCAGGATGGGGATGAAGCGGAGCGCAATGCTCATGATCATGGCGATCTCATGTACCGGGACATGGATACGGTTCAGTGCCTTCAGTCCTGTCTCCAACCCGTCCGTAAGCTGGTTCGGCGTCGTTGTCAGTGTCATGATGCTGGAGCCGGCGATCAGGTAGGTCAGGCGGAAGATCATGTGGATCGTCATCCTGAGGCCTTCCGCCGTTATCTTCAGTTTCCAGAAACGGACGATCTCCGTCCCGGGCGTCAGAAACAGATTGAACAGCGCCGTGATCACCATAAGGATAAAGATCGCTTTCAGGCCTCTCATGATATAGGACAGAGGTACTCCGGACAGTGCGATAACGATCCCGAGGGCTGCAGTCGCTGCTATATAGGAGCTCACCGAGCCGAACGCAAACAGGGAGACGATGAACACCAGCGTCCCCAGCAGTTTGACCCGCGGATCCAGTTTATGAATAATGGAATGACCAGGGTAATACTGGCCGATCGTTATATCCTTCAGCATGTCACGTGGTCTGTCCCTCTGCAGCGGCATCCGGTCTGACTGCGGCAAGGATCTCCTCTCCTGCCTCATCGATCGTAGTTACTGATGCGTCAATATCCCAGCCGTTCTTCACCAGCGCATCCATCACATATGTCACCTGCGGAGCGGCGAGACCAATTCGTTCCAGTTCCTCCGGACAGGCGAATATCCTGCGCGGGATATCGTCATACAGGATGCGGCCTTCGTTCATTACTATGACCCGGTTTACATAATTGGCCATGTCTTCCATGCTGTGCGAAACCAGCAGGATGGTGATGTCCCTTTCCTCATGCAGTTTCTTCAGAAGGTCGAGTATCTCATCCCTTCCCTTCGGATCCATGCCTGCCGTCGGTTCGTCCAGTATCAGCACCTTCGGATCCATGGCGAGGATCCCCGCGATCGCCGCTCTTCTCTTCTGTCCGCCGGACAGGTCAAACGGGCTCTTGTTCTCAAAGCTTTCGTCCAGTCCGACTGAACGGAGCGCCGCTCTGGCGCGTTCGATCTGTTCCGCTTCAGACAGGCCCTGATTCTTCGGGCCGAAACAGACGTCCTTCAGGATGTCGGATTCAAACAGCTGATACTCCGGATACTGGAATACAAGGCCGACCTTGAACCGGAGCTGTCGTATGGGATAGTTCTCTGCACTGATGTCTTCCCCGTCCACGATGATCTTTCCGGAAGAAGGTCTGTTCAG
>CADCOU010000251.1 GCA_902803155.1 uncultured Lachnospiraceae bacterium
ATACACCGGCTACGGAATCGATGTGAAGATCACGGGGCTGGTTGAAACACCGGATCATGCTTACAGCATCAAGGATTCGACTGAGATCTTCCCGGATCATCAGACTTATGGGTATGTGTATATGTCCTACAGGGCAATCCCGGAAGAAGTGCTGAAAGACGCAGTGAAGAAGGGATTCGGACTGACGGGAGACAGCAGTAAGAAGAGTGATACGGCAACAGAAAGCGAAAAGACTGCAGGCAGTGCAGCGGCAGATGCTGTAAATGAATCAGATAAAAATACACAGGAAAATTCCGGGTCAGGGAACCTTCTCGGAAGTCTCCTGGGAAACCTCACGGACAACGTGGTCGATACCATGCTTGACTCCACGGACCTGTATGAGCAGATCCCGTTCCCATATGTCATGGTCGATCTGAAAGATCCCGATGCATTCGACGAGACCAGGCAGAGGCTGGAGAGTGCAGTCAGTTCCATCATCGCCACGACCGGTCGCAGCGAACTTGCTTCCTACGTCGGATACAACAGTGAGGTGGAAGAGGGCGAGACCTATTCATTTGTCTTCACCTTCCTGCTGCTGTTCATCGCGATCCTGTCCGTGATCACGACCATGAACCGTTTCATCAAGAAAGAGCGCACGCAGATCGGTACGCTGAAGGCGCTTGGATACCGCAAGAAGAGGATCGTATGGCATTATATCAGCTACGATCTGGTGCTGAGTCTGGTCGCAGCTGTCGCAGGCATACTTCTGGGAGCTGTTGTGATCGGCCGGTTCTTCCTGCAGATGGAGATGCAGTACTTCGAGATGCCGGAGGCGCACCTCGTGCTGAAACCCATCGTATTTATCGCGGCGGCGCTCTCGGTGCTTGTGATCGTACTGGTTACATGGCTGTCCTGCAGGAAGATCCTGAATGAGCCTGCCAGCCAGGCGCTCCGCACGGAAGTCCCGGTTGTGAAGAACACGAACTTCTCCCTGACGACCAGGGGCATCTTCAAAAAGGCTTCCACCGTCACAAAATGGAACCTTCGCGACATCGTCCGGAATAAGGGACGTTCGATCGCCGGCGTGGTCGGTATCATGGGATGCACGATGCTGGTCATCACAGCACTGGGCATGTACGACACGATCCAGGATTACCTGTCCTGGCAGTTCGATCATCTCAATCACTATGAATCCTATATCGTACTTTCGGGGGACTACACCGACAGCGAGTATGAGGATCTGGTAAATGAATATGGCAGCTCTACTTCCGAGACGATTGCGTTTGAGCTTACCGGCAGCGACGGGAAAGTTTACACGCAGACAATGTTCGTCAATGACGCTCCGGAAAATGTCCGGACCACAGACCACAGCCGCCGCACGATCGAAATGAGCGATGACGGAGTCTACATCACGGAGAAGCTGTCCAAGTCGCTCGGCCTGGGGATCGGGGATTCATTTACCTTCCGCATCTACGGTGAGGAGAAAGAGCGGACCGCGAAGATCATCGGAACCTACCGGGATCCGCAGAGTCAGCGGTTTACCTGCTCGAAGGCGTATCTGGAGAGCATCGGCGTGACCTACCGGGCAGATACCATGTACGTAGATGAACTGCTGGACCGCACCACAGTGCCTGCCGGCGCGGAAGTTATCCAGACCAGGGAAGGGCTGGAGAAAGGGGTGCGCAGCATGCTGAGCATGATGACTTCGGTCATCGTCCTGTTTATCGTGCTGTCTGCAGTGCTCGCAGTGGTGATCCTGTACAACCTCGGGATCCTCAGCTTCTCGGAGAAACAGTATCAGTTCGCCACGCTGAAAGTGCTGGGATACCGGACGAAGCCGCTTCGGAGGATCTTCAACCAGCAGGGCCGGATCCTTGCGGTCATATCGATCATCCTGGGACTTCCCGCAGGTTACTACATGGTAAGCTATATATTCACGGCAGCCCTGGGTGATAACTACGACTTCACGGCATATGTCAGCCCGCTGTCGTATCTGATTGCAGGCTGTGCCATCTTCCTGGTATCCTGTCTGGTCAACGACTGGCTGTCCCGCCGGATTCGCGGGATCGACATGGTCAGCAGCCTGAAGGCGAATGAATGAACGAAGCAGCCTTCGGTCAAAGCGGTTCTATAAGTCGGGCGTGTAGGAACGCCGGCACTTGGAACGCGATTTTCGCGTTCCTTATGTGTCCGTTGCGTTCCGATTCGAGCGGAAGCGCCCCGACGTGAGAACCGGTAGACCGGAGACTGCTTCGTTTATGTATTTTATTGTCTACTGCTTTGTGGTAGACTGGTTTAGTTGAGAGTGAGAGGAGGTTTGCAGGCATGGGAATCGTGATCAGGGATGCGCTGGCTGTTCTGCCGCAGGGGGATGTGGATGTGATCGGCAGGCATACGATCTATATCGATGCGGACAGGATCGCGGGGATCGATGTGAGACCGGAGACGTTTTCGGAAGATACCGTGATCGAAGGCAGGAATCGTCTGGTGATCCCGGGGCTTATCAACGCGCATACGCATACGTATATGTCGATGATGCGCAACTATGCGGACGACCTTTCTTTCATGGATTGGCTCTTCGGCAGGGTAAGTCCGGTTGAAGACAAGCTGACCCCGGAGGATGCGTACTGGGGATCCCTGCTCGGACAGATCGAAATGATCCGTTCCGGGACTACGACCTTCAATGACATGCAGATGCATATCCATCAGACTACGAAGGCTGTCAGGGAGAGCGGCATGAGAGCCGTGATCTGCAGAGGACTTGTCGGGGATTCCTATGACACGCAGGATGTCCGCCTGCAGCAGGCACTGGAAGAAATGGAAGAGGGAAATGAATGCAGCAGACTCACCTTCCGGCTCGGACCGCACGCCCCGTATACCTGCAGTCCTGAATATCTGAGGATGGTCTCAGACGTGGCAAAAGAAAAGGGAGTGGGGATCCATATCCATCTGTCCGAATCCGCGGCTGAGATTGAGAACATGCGCAGAGATCATGATTGTACGCCGATCGAATATGCGCTTCAAGCAGGCATCTTCGATGTTCCGACGATCGCGGCCCACTGTGTGCAGGTGACAGAGGAAGACATACGGATCCTGGCAGAAAACAAGGTCAGCGTAGTGACGAATCCCGCTTCCAACATGAAGCTAGGCAACGGCTTCGCTCCGGTACCGGAGATGGAGGCGGCAGGAATCAATGTCTGCCTGGGAACGGACGGCGCAGCCTCCAACAATGCACAGAACATGTTCCGGGAGATGGGGTACCTGTCAATGATCCACAAGGGAACCCACGCTTCTCCGCAGTGTGTCGGCGCACAGGAAGTATTCCGTGCTGCAACCGCAAACGGGGCAAAAGCGCTTGGGCTTGATGCAGGCGTGATCGAAAAGGGCAGGAAGGCAGACCTTGCGATCCTTGATCTGGACGCTCCGTCCATGATGCCGAACAACAATCTGCTTGCGGCACTGTGTTATTCGGCAGGCGGTTCGGAGGCAGACACCGTGATCATCGACGGGCAGATCGTCATGCAGGGAAGAGAACTGAAGACGATCGACGA
>CADCOU010000252.1 GCA_902803155.1 uncultured Lachnospiraceae bacterium
CAGATACAGTTCACCCAGAATCTTCTGATGAATGACAGCAGGCGCCGACATGTCATAGAAAACACCGTCGATCAGCTCAACTCTTCTTTCGTCGGGCAATGCATAGTAATCATCCAGCGTGTACTCTCCGTCCTTCTTCCCCATCGGATCTGAGGTGCTATAGCCTGCTTCAGGTTCTCTCAGGACTCCCGGTATTGCGGCAGGTGACCGGCGTGCTTCCTCTGCATAGAGTACGCGCTCGATCGCTTCCAGCGTACTTTTCCTGGGTGCTTTTGTCGTTCCGCTCAGAACCTTCTGAATTGTGCTGAGCGGAATGTCAGATTCCTGCGCGATCATTTCATTTGTCAGGCCCAGCGCTGTCTTTCTGTTTCTCAGTTCCTCTATTGTCATGGTTTTTCATCTCCTTCCCGAGCCGCACTGCATATACGCAGAAAGCATTATTCTTTCCATAATAATACCTTGTTTATGCAATTATGGCAATGGTAAAAGAGTGCTTCATTCCGTTAAGTTTCCATATTTCTGCTGTTTGGTATGCAGGAACAGTCATTTTAATGCTTCACTCAGAGAATGAGGAATACCGCGAGGGCCGCGAACTGCGTAGATTCCATATTTTGCCTTCAGGACATCAAAGGTGAACGCATCCGGATCGTAGCGTTTCTTCAGACTGATCTTCATCAATGCTTTGATGGTGAGATGTTCATTGGAGAATCTGTAAGGGATGTCGGTTTCTGTCACCAGACATCTGTAAAGCACGGCCGAGACCGGCGCGCCGACGTACATGTAAACCGTATCGCCTTTCCGGATCCCGGTGCCCTGCTTCCAGTCGATGAGATCTGTATCGTCAAAAGCATGCACGATGTCGTAATATTTCGGATTGGCCGGAATGATCCATTCCTTCGGAGCACGGATCTTCTCTTTCTTCTGAGCGGACGCGGTCGCAAGAAAGCTCATGTCGATCAGGTCAAAAACCCGCGCTTCCGGCACAGTGCCGTCCAACAGAACAGAGATCCAGTGCATCTTGTTCATGTGATAGGCCGGCAGGATGCCGTCTTCCTGAATAATCAGGTCTCGGAAAAACAGATCGTCCACCTTCAGGTTGATTACATCCACTTCTTCTGTTCCGGTCAGACCGACCCGGTCGCCCTGTATGGTCATCACCAGGGCAAACCATTTGTTGTTATCCGCGTGCCGGAAGACCGCATTGCTGTCGTATCTGCGCCAGGGATATTCCGGCAGTACTTTATATTTCTTTTTGATATAGTCACAGACTGTCTGACGGTTCATAGTGTCCTCCGGGGCTGTAAAAAAGAGAGTGAGAAGACCTGCAGAATTATTGAAAAACCGCCATCCGATAACGAATGACGGTTCTCATAAACTTAAGCAGGGGAAGAGGGATTCGAACCCCCATGAACGGTTTTGGAGACCGTGATACTAGCCATTGTATGATTCCCCTGTACGCAGCCGGCTTCTGCCGCCGACTTGACGAATTATAGCACAATGATCCGATCAGTTCAATACATTTCTTTTCTTCAATTGTGCTGTCGGTCCGCAGGAGCAGGCTGTTTCTCCCGGGAATCACTCCCCGGGAATACAAATGCGGTTTATTATAAAGTCAATCGAGTACGGCGTGCCGTTTCCGACATGCAGCGCCTTTCCGCCGGATTTTTCCTGGTTGTGTTTGGAAGCTTTCTGAGTATAAATGGCGCAGTCGGGTTCATCAATGTACTCGCTGATTTTGCCGTTCTGCCGCCAGCTCTCGGTTCCTGTCGATGACAGTTTCATGAGGTCCCCGTATTTTCCGTCATCATCCGGATCCCCTGTAAAGGTCATTGTGATCTGATACTCCTGTCCATAATCGGGATCGCCGTCAGCAAAAGAGGTCTTATAAACGGTTTGTGCGCCGGAGGTCAGATCGATCACGAAAGTCTCTTTGTTCGTGAAGTCGATCTCGTTTCCGCTGCTGTTGCTGTAGCAGATATACGGTGTGACCTCCATCGCAGTCGGGTGAACCTCTCTCATAAACCTGAACAGCTCAACAACATCGGATGCGCCGGAGTACGCATACGGTTCCACCCAGTTCTCCCCACCGGCAGGCTTTTCTTCCGCTGTCTCTGTCTTGCCCTTCGTGAGAGTCTCCAGGAAAGTCTCCATCCCGTCTATGAAATCGTCCAGATCGATGTATGTGCTGCCCGGGGCGATGG
>CADCOU010000253.1 GCA_902803155.1 uncultured Lachnospiraceae bacterium
GTATGTACTGACCATGCTTCTGCTCATCTTCTTCTCAAAGAAAAATCACCCGCCGAAAGCGGCAGGTGAAGTATGGGATAAAGGGAAACGCTGAACTCGTCATTTTATACTGTCGCATCATCGGAAACTATGACCGGTATGACTGCATAAGCAGTGACATCCGACCCTTCCTCGCATACAGTGACCGTCACTTCCCCGGTCTTTCCTGCACGTACGACCGCCAGCGCTTCGCCGTAATAGGTGTCTGTCGTATCCGTGGTGTAATTGCCCCGCACATAAGAATTGGCGCAGCCGAGCCCCAGCAGGGTCCCGTTCTCCACTTTTACCTTCAGCATATGCCGCTCCAGGGGCTTCCACACGCCGTTCTCATCTGTGTAGCGAAGCCTTACGAAACTCAGGCTTCCGGCTTTCACACTGCTCTCTTCCGGAAGGACCCGAAGCACAGTCTCCTCCGATGCTGACTGCAGGGTACAGGTCCCGGTCTCCCTGCCGTCGGCGTCATAGGCCGCCGCTGTCAGTTCCCCGGGTTCATAAGGAACGCTAAACAGGGTCCTGGCGGTCTTTGAGGAATTCTTCTTCCCGATCGTCCTTCCGTTCAGTCGCAGTTCGACCTGCGGAGCCCTGGAATACACCTCCACCGTCGCTTTCATTCCCTCACAGCCGTTCCATGCCCAGCTTTCTACAGCCTTGGTCAGGCTCCAGCCGGTCAGATTTGGCCTGTCGGTGCGGTCCACCGGCTGCACGCCGATCAGCGGACCGGCTTCCTGCTCCAGTGCCACCAGAGTGTAGGCGGCTTCTGCTCTGCGCTTTCCTGTGATATCGATCCGGCCGTTGCCTCCGGTCATCTGGTTCTCATCCTCCGCCATCTTATAATCGCCGTACTCAAAAGCACCCGCGCCGGTCTCACCGATATAATCCATCCCAGCCCACACAAAGTCGCCGATGATAGGCGGATTTTCCTTCGCAATATTCCAGAACAGCCAGGCATCCTTGCAGAATGTCTCCGATCCGAGAATCAGACGGTCCGGGTATTTCCGCATATCCTTTTTGTACCGCCAGATTCCATAATTATATCCGGCCAGATCCATGTTTGCGAAAGCGTCTCTCGTCTTCACATCACAGGGGTAGAGCGTCGCCCCGAATTTCATGAACTTGTCGCCCATCATGCAGGCCAGTCTGTTGTAAAATTCACTGCCGACTGCTTTTTTCTTCTTTTTCCCGTTCTTATCTTCTGCAGCTTTGGATTCCTTCTCAGCCTTTTCATCACTGTACACACCCATACCGATGGAGCTGAGGAAATTGAAGAAGATATTGATTCCGCAGGATACCGGACGTGTATCATCCAGCGAATGCAGATACTGCGTCATCTCCCCGGTAAAGGCAATGCCCTCCGGGCGTGCGGTCTCCGCCACTTCATTGCCCGTGGAATAGGCAATGACACAGGGATGGTTATAGTCTTTGTCCACCATATCCTTCAGGTCCTGCTTCCACCAGTCCTTCAAATACAGCACATAATCATATTTGGTCTTATGCATAGTCCAGGCGTCGGCAAATTCATCCATCATGAGCATGCCCAGACGGTCACAGGCATCCAGGATCGCCTTTGAGCAGGGATTGTGGGCGCTGCGCAGCGCATTATATCCGTTCTCCCTGTGCAGACGCACCTTCCGCTCCTCTGCCTCCGGGAAGGCGCAGGCTCCCAGCAGACCATTATCGTGGTGAATGCAGGCTCCGCGCAGAATCACTCTCCTGCCGTTGATGGTCATCCCCTCCTTCGCATTCCATGCCAGCGTCCGAATGCCGAAAGTCTCCTCCACCACGTCATCCCCGAAGGAGACCCGTGCGGTATAGAGATACGGATTCTCCGTGTCCCAGAGCTTCGCATTCCGGATCGTAAACGGGAAACGGACCGTCGTTCCGGTGCTGGTAAAGGTCCTTTCAGCGGCTTTTTCCCCTGCGGGATCCAGGATCTCCACCTTTACTTCTCCGGGTTTTGAAAGCTTCACTTTCACATCGATCTTCCCGGTGCGGTGATCTACGGTACGAATCTTAACGCCGTTCACCGGGATATGGCATTCCCCTCCCAGCCATACACTCACCGGACGGTAGATTCCCGTCCCGGTATACCAGCGGCTGTTGGGCTGGTCCGCATTGCGGGCGATCACCTTCAGTTCGTTCTCCTCACCATAATGCAGAAAAGGCTTCATATCCACATAGAAGTTCGTATAGCCATATGGACGGAAAGCGGCCTTTTCCCCGTTTACGTATACCTCCGCATTGTGATAAACGCCCTCGAATTCCAGGAGGACCGTCAGTTTCTCCCACTGTTCAGGTACCGTAAACTTCTTTACATACTCATAGTCTCCGCCGATATACCAGCCGATATTGCTCTGGCCGGCGCTCCCGGGGCTTCGCGGTTCATCGATCATTGCATCATGCGGGACCGTGACTGTCACGGGTTCCTTCTCATGGGTCAGGCAGCGTACCGTCCAGTCGCTGTTGAAATTCAGTTTTTTCACAGGAACCTCCTCAAAAAAAATAACAGCATCATGCGTTAATTATAGCATAATGCTGTATTGTGAAAAAGTTCTTTTCGTCAGTGGGACTCACCAAGAGCTTTCCATATATATTCCATCCCCTCCCGGTATTCCTCCGCACTTTTGAGATGCTCCAGCATGAGGGTCACCTGCTGCGGCAAAGCAGCGAGGCCATGAATATAAGGCAGCAGATCCGCCTCCCCTCTTCCGGGGACAATCTCTTCGATCTTCGGTGTTACACTGGGGCGAACCAGCCGGACATCCTTCAGGTGCGCGGTTTTTCCGTCGGACCTCCGGTCTGGTGTCCATCAGATTGTCCCAGTAACCTGCTTCGGCGACCGGCAGGCCGGCTTTTTGGAAAATCCGTTTGGCTTCCCGCACTTCATCCATACGGTCAATAATAAGACCCTTCCCGCTCCGTCTCCACCGCATGCCTTGCATCCAGGCGGCCTTTGACCTTCTCAAAGGTGCTCAGCAGTTCACTGTAGCTCACCGGTTTGAGCAGATAGTCCGATACCTCCAGCTGCAAAGCCTCCCGCATATACTTATAATCGGAATAACTGCTGAAGATCACGACCTCCGTCTCCTTTGCCTGCAGCCTCCTGGTCAGCTCCAGGCCGTTCATATCCGGCATCTGAATATCCGTCATCACCACATCCACCGGGTGCGTCTCCAGATAATCCAGAGCAGCTGAATCCTGTGTAAACGTAGCCGCAACCTCAAAGCCGATCTGGTTCCATGGAAACAGTTCCGCGATCCCCTCAAGGATCTTCTCTTCATCATCGATAATAATCAGTTGATACATATGCTACCTCTCGGGACTATTCTCTGTCCCACCTGTTCCGTTCTGACCGCCTCTTTACAAAACCACCTGATCGTGCTTAAGCAGGAATCCGAGCACGATGCTGTCATAAGGCTCCGGATATTCCCACTGGTGTACATGTCCTCCCTCGGGGCAGAGATAGAATTCAGCCTGAGGGATCCCATTCACAAGCTCCATGGTCTTTTCCATATTCATGAACAGGTCCTTTGCACCTGCTGCTATGAGTACGGGCATTTTCAGCTCATTCAGCCTTGCCGCGGTATTA
>CADCOU010000254.1 GCA_902803155.1 uncultured Lachnospiraceae bacterium
AACGTCAACCTTGCTTTGTATACACCGATGCGGTAAGATTATATAAACACAGAAACGAATGAATAAACAGTTGGATACGGAATAAGTACAGACCGGATACAGGCAGGAGGTACTCTCTTATGGCAGGTGAAACAATGCATGTAAACACGCTGAAGGCAGGCGAAAAGGGTGAAGTGAAGATTGCAGACGATGTCGTCTCTGTGATCGCAGGCCTTGCCGCTTCGGATGTGAAAGGAGTGGCATCGCTGGCCGGCAATACGACCCGTGAGGTGATCGGCAAACTCGGATTCAAGAGCCTGAATAAGGGGATCCGGCTGACCGTGGAGGATAGTCAGGTTCATGTATGGCTGAAAGTCAATATCCGTTACGGATACAATGTTCCGGAGACATGCGCGGCTGTACAGGACCGGGTTGCCACCGCGATTGAGACCATGACCGGATTGACGGTTTCGGAAGTCAACGTCAGGGTGAACAGCGTCGTTATGGAGAGCGCGAAGACGGACGCTGCACAGTAATTCTTCATCGCAGCCGCTTTTGCGTTTTGTGATCTTTGTACCTTTTCAACCAGTTATATGAAGCAGATTGAGCTGTCGGCATGCCGGACAAATGTGAATACAGGGTCGGACACTGGCAGCTTTTTCATATTATTCAGACAGAGGGATGTATGACCAGAAGAGAATTAAGAGAACATGTATTCAATGAACTGTTCACCAGTGATTTCTATCTCTCCTCGGAAGAGGACCTGATGGCGCAGAGGGATCTGTACTTTACACATGCGGGAGGAGACGGGCTGGATCTGTCTCCCGATGAGGTCCCGGAGGAAGAGCAGGATGAAGTAAAGGAAAAAACTGCCGCAGTCTGTGCGAAACTGAGTGAGATAGACAGTCTGCTTGACGCGACCTCTGTCGGATGGAAGACGGACCGCATGAGCAGGACTGATCTTGCCATCCTCAGGCTCGGCGTGTATGAACTGCTCTTTGATGACAGCATACCGGCCGGCGTCGCGATCAATGAAGCAGTCCTGCTTGCAAAAAAGTTCGGAGGGGATGATTCATCCTCCTTTGTGAACGGGATCCTGGGAAAACTGCAGAGACAGGCGGAGAACAGGCCGGAATGAATCCGAAAGGGGAAGGCTTATGACGACCCGGACAAGGCCACCGGTCTATACGGTGACTGCGGTCAATCATCATATCAGTTCCCTGTTTTCGGACGATATGGTGCTTAACAATATATATGTGAAGGGTGAGCTGTCCAATGTAAAATATGCGTCCAGCGGACATCTGTATTTCTCACTGAAAGATGAGAAAAGCCAGATCCGCTGTGCAATGTGGGCATCAAGCGTAAAAAAGCTGAAAACGGTTCTGAAGGACGGCGACAATGTCATCGTATTCGGGCAGATCAGTGTTTTCGAACGGGACGGTACCTACCAGCTCTATGCTTCGGCTGTGCGGATGGAATCCGGTGTGGGAAGGCTGTATGAACAGTTCGAGGCACTGAAGGAGAAGCTTCAGGAGATGGGGATGTTTGACGCGTCCTACAAGAAGCCGATCCCTGCGTATGTCCGGACTCTTGGCGTGGTAACCGCAGAGACCGGAGCCGCAGTCAGAGATATCATAAATGTATCCAGGAGAAGAAACCCCGGTATCCGCATTATCCTGTACCCGGCCAAAGTGCAGGGAGACGGCAGTGCCGATTCGGTTGCCGCGGGTATAGAGGCACTGGATGCGCTGGGCATCGCGGATGTGATCATCGTCGGAAGAGGCGGAGGCTCCATAGAAGATCTGTGGGCATTTAATGAGGAGAAGGTCGCGTATGCGATCTGGAACTGTTCGACCCCGGTGATCTCTGCGGTCGGACATGAAACAGATACGACCATAGCAGACTATACGGCGGATCTGAGGGCGCCTACCCCGTCTGCCGGTGCGGAACTGGCCGTCATGGACATGACGGCAGTCGTGATCCGGCTGGAGGAAATGAGACTGCGCCTTCTGCAGCTGATGAAGCACCGCATCGATCAGGAATTCCAGAGGATCGAGCGGTTTAAGCTGAAGCTGCAGCTGAAAGGCCCGGAGGGGAAACTGAGGGAGAGCATACATTTCCTGGCACAGACATCTGACCGGATGAGTTACCTGATGACTGTGCGTCTCACAGATATCAGATCCTGTCAGGAGCGCTGCCTTATGCTCCTGGACAGCAGGATCCAGGAGAGAACAGGCACAGCACGGCATCGGCTGGAACTCATGGAAGGGCGGCTTTCCGCACTTTCACCCGGAGCGAAATTGAATGCCGGATATGCTTATATTGAGGGAGCGGACGGGAAAGGGCTCCGCTCGGTTTCGGAGATTGAGCCGGGAGATCAGTTGATCGTCCGGATGAAAGACGGCAGTGTGCAGACGAGAGTTGAAGAAGTGAGGGATCAGGATGGAAACGGATAACAGAAACAGAGAGATCACGCTGGAAGAGATCTTTACCAGGCTGGAAGAGATCACATCCGCGCTGGAGGATCCCTCAACAGGTCTTGAGGCTTCCTTTGCGCTGTACAAAGAAGGAAGCGAACTTCTGAAACAGGCAAACGGCAGGATCGACCTGGTACAGAAGCAGGTGCAGGTACTGCAGCAGGAGAGCGCGGGAGAAGGATACACACTGAGACCTTTTGACGAGAGCTCATTTACGGATGAATAAACAGAAGCGACGGGTACTTACAGATGAATTACAATGAGGAATTGAAGGCCAGGACACTTCATGTCAATGCGGTGATCCGTGATTATCTGCCGGAAGAGAAAGGGTTCCAGAAAACGATCCTTTCGGCGGTAAACTACAGCATGGAAGCCGGAGGAAAGCGTATCAGGCCGATGATGATGGAATGTACATGGCAGATGTACGAAGGCAGAGGCACGGTTATCGCACCGTTCATGGCAGCGATGGAGATGATACACAATTCTTCCCTGATCCATGACGATCTGCCGGCGCTGGATAATGATTCCATGCGCAGAGGAAGAAAGACAACGCATAAAGAGTACGGGGAAGCACTTGCGATTATGGCAGGTGATGTACTGCTGAACTATGCGTATGAGACTGCGTTCCGGTCTTTTGATGCACTGAAGGACGCAGAGGATCCGCAGCAGCTTGCCGGCAGAATATCTGAGGCACTCAGAGTGCTTGCTGCCAAGACCGGTATCAATGGGATGCTCGGCGGACAGTCCTGTGATGTTGAATATGACGGACGTACCATGACTGAGAATCAGATAGAGTTTATCAACAGGACCAAGACAGGAGCGCTGATCGAAGGGAGCCTGATGATCGGTGCGATCCTTGCCGGAGCTCCGGCAGATGAAGTCCGTACACTGGAAGAGATTGGTACCGACATAGGACTGGCATTTCAGATCAGGGATGACATCCTGGATGTGACCGGCAATGCGCAGGAGATCGGTAAACCGGTCGGGTCGGATGAGAGAAACAGGAAGAGTACCTATGTGTCTCTGTTCGGTGTGCAGGCCGGCAGGCAGAAGGTGGAAAAGTTATCCGAAAATGCGCTCATGAAGTTTGATTCTCTGAGCGTTCAGCATGAATTTCTGCGCCGGCTCCTGGAGGAACTGGCGACAAGACGCAGATGAGATGAAACATTGGGAAATCCTCTATGATGAGAGCGACGTCTGCCTGCTCTCATGCGGCAGTATGGTAGAGACGTCTCTGGAAGTACGTGATATGCTGAAGCGAAACGGGGCAAACTGCAGCCTGATTGTCTGCTGTCCGGAAAAGCCACTCGATCAGGAACTGCTTCGGACTGCAGCAGCTGAACATGCTCTGCTTGTAACTGTGGAAGATCACGTGGAAAAGGACGGATTAGGGGAGGCTGTATGTGTATTTCTGAAGGATGCGGGACTTGAGGCAGAGACAGAGCTTGCTGCACTGCCTGATGAATATGCAGGAGCAGAACTGACCGCGGATATTCTGAGGGAAGCCGGACTGGATGCGGAGAACCTGCTGCACCGTATACAGGCAAGATTGATCGGAAAAATCAGATGAGAGAGAGACTTGATGTATTGCTGGTGAGGAACGGCTTTTTCAGTTCCAGAGAAAAGGCGAAAGCTACGATCATGGCCGGCTGTGTTTACGTGAACGGTCAGAAAGAAGATAAAGCCGGGATGAAATTTGAAACGGACAGTGATATAGAAGTCCGTGGGCATTCATTGAAATATGTAAGCAGGGGCGGGCTGAAACTGGAAAAGGCGGTCAGTGTTTTCAATCTGGATCTGGATGGAAAGGTGTGTATGGACATCGGTGCGTCAACCGGCGGGTTTACAGACTGCATGCTCCAGAATGGTGCGAAGAAAGTATACTCGATCGATGTCGGACACGGCCAGCTGGACTGGAAACTCCGCAATGACCCCAGGGTGGTATGCATGGAGCGGTTCAATGCGCGTGAACTGTCACCGGATGATCTGCCGGAGACGCCGCAGTTCGCGTCCATAGACGTGTCATTTATCTCACTCAGGCTCATCCTCGTTCCTGTATGGAACACACTGGATGCACAGGGTCGTGTCACCGCCCTGATCAAACCGCAGTTTGAGGCAGGCAGGGAAAAGGTTGGCAAGAAGGGAGTCGTGAGGGATCCGGCTGTACATGAAGAGGTGATCCGCGGCGTGCTGGACTTTGCGCGGGAAACAGGTTTTGCGTGCACAGGTCTGACGTTTTCCCCGATCACGGGTCCGGAGGGCAACATAGAATATCTCGCCTGTTTCGCGAAAGGGGAAAACGGATCAGCACAGCCGGACGAAGACAGCATAGGGAAGACCGTCCGTGAGGCACACGGCACTCTGCTCAGTAAAGGGGAGCAAGGGGGAAAATGGACAGCTTTTATGTAATTGTGAACGAATTCAAAGAATTTGCAAAAAAACAGGGTGTTTTTGTTAAATCTTATCTGGAAGACAGACAGAAAATATGTTATCTTCAAGAGTATGGGAAAAACAAGAGATCCGCAGGAATTAAGTACACGGATGCAGCGTCCATACCGGAGGATGTAGAGTGCGTGATCGCGATCGGCGGAGACGGTACGCTGCTTCACGCATCGAGGGATATCATCCAGACAGGACTTCCGATTCTCGGAATCAACATGGGAACCCTGGGGTACCTGGCGGAGATTGAATCCTCAGGTGTTGCTGACGCGCTTGACCGCCTGATCGGCAACCAGTTTTTCCTGGAAGACCGGATGATGATCCGCGGAACGACAAACCGGATTGAAGGTCCGCAGATAGAAGATATCGCTCTGAATGATATTGTCATAACCAGACGGGGGAGGCTCCGTGTCGTAGACTTCAATATCTTCGTCAATGATATCTTCCTCTGTTCCTACAGGGCGGACGGCATCATCGTATCGACCCCGACGGGCTCCACGGGATACACGCTTTCTGCAGGCGGGCCGATCGTGTCACCGGATGCTTCTCTGATCCTGCTGACTGCGATTGCACCGCATTCGCTGGTTTCCAGGACGATCGTCCTTCCGGACAACGTTTCGGTTACCGTGGAGGTCTGTTCCACCCCGGAATCATCCGACGGGGGCGCGGAGATCACATTCGACGGAGATACTTCCTTCAGTATTCCGTACGGGGAGAGGGTCACCATCGCAAAGACGCAGGAGAAGACGCGTTTCATCAAACTGAATCATACCAGCTTCGTTACGAATCTCAGAGAAAAACTCAAATAAATTTCAGGCAGGATGGATTGAATATGAAGATTGGAAGACAGGCGAAGATAATTGATCTGATCGGGCGTTATGATATCGAGACACAGGAAGAGCTGGCCAGATACCTGCAGGAAGAAGGCTTTCGGGTGACGCAGGCTACGATCTCCAGAGATATCCGTGAACTGAAACTGACCAAGATCTCGGTCAGCGGCGGGCATCAGAAGTATGCTGTCCTTTCACCGGGTTCCATGCAGATGAGCGAGAAGTACCTCAGGGTATTGCGCGACGGGTTTGTCAATGTAGACAGGGCCGGTAATCTGCTGGTGATCAATACGGTCTCCGGTATGGCGATGGCCGTTGCGGCGGCAATCGACGCGATGAACTGGCCGGAAGTGGCAGGCTGTATAGCAGGGGACGATACGATCTTCTGTGCGATCCACAGTGAGGATGAAACGGTTGTCGTCATGGATAAGCTCCGCAAGATCCTGAACTGATCAGAGAGTTTTTCCGGGACGGTGGGTTTTAAAAGAGATATCTGCAACGCGGTCGGCTGAGAAGCCGGCCGTGTATTCATTTCCGGAGAAGGTCTCACATGCATGTGATGCATGTGGAAGTGGGATGATTCGGATTTTCATTATCCGGGCAGGAAGAGCAGCGGCAGAACACGGGAATAAATGATATAATACAAAACAGAGGTGCCGCGGATTCTGATATGATTCCGCAGCGGCGGAGTCGAGCCGGCAGAATAACAGGCGGCGGATGGCAGGCGGATCGGAAGGATCCGGCAGGAGAGACAGAACATGCTTAGAAGTATCCATGTCAGGAATATGGCACTGATCGAAGAGGAAGAGATCACACTGAACAGCGGTCTCAACATTCTGACCGGCGAGACCGGAGCCGGCAAGTCGATCGTGATCGGTTCGATCAGTGCGGCGCTCGGAACCGGTTCGTTTAAAGACTTTGCTGCGGAGGAAGCGGATCATGCGTTTGTGGAGCTGACATTCGAGACAAACTCGGAGAAGGTCAGAAAAAAGCTGGAAGAGTC
>CADCOU010000255.1 GCA_902803155.1 uncultured Lachnospiraceae bacterium
CAAAGGGTCGCAGGATTCCAAGTCCTGCGGCCTTTTTTTCTGATAGAACGTTGGTTTTATAGGCTCATGAAGAAAAATAGAACGAGAAATAAAAGCCCCGCTGCAGAAGATATGCCTGTAGCGGGACTTTTTGACGAAGGAGCAGGACTTGGGTTTCCAATCAGATAATCACGCAAGCTCCCTGAGGTTGACGCAGTTGAAAGGCGGATTTCCGGCCAGTACATTGACGACTTCCTCGGCCGCTTTCCGCTGCAGGACGTGGATGGCGGTGTCACTGTACCATGCACTGTGAGGCGTGGCGATGACGTTGTCCATGTACAGGAGGGGATGATCTGCGGAGACCGGTTCGTTCTCAAACACATCGATCCCGGCACCTCCCAGCCGCTTTTCGCGCAGTGCGAGGATCAGGGCCTCCTCATCGATGATGCCGCCGCGGGCGGTATTGACGACGGCGGCACCGGGCTTCATCAGCCGGATATTTTCTTCGTTGATCAGATGGTATGTATCCGGGGCCAGCGGGCAGTGGATGGAGACATAGTCGCTTTCCTTCAGAAGCGTCTCCAAATCCACGGGGGTGACGGAGAGCTCCCCGGCGGTTTTCTCGTTGATATACGGATCATAAGCGAGGATTCGGACACCGAAACCTCTCATTTTTTTAGCGACCAATTGAGGAATCCGGCCAAAGCCAACCAGTCCCAGCGTGGATTCTGAAAACCGGGTCAGCGGAACAATGCTGGAATAACCCCAGTCGCCGTTTCGCAGGGCCAAAGCCAAAACATTTATCTTTTTCGAGAGCATCAGCAGCATGGTGCAGGCATGGTTGGATACCTCATCAATTCCGTAATCCGGCACGTTGCAGACAAAGATGCCTTTCTCAGAAGCCGCTTTGCAGTCGATGTTATTGACTCCGATCCCGTATTTGATGATCATCCGGCAGTGCTCCATATGAGCAATGACCTCCCGGGTGATCTCGGAGTATTGCGTAATGACAGCGTCGGCGTCTCTCACGATATCGAAGAGAGCGGGACCTTCTTTGATCTGGTAGTCAAAGAGTTCATGGCCGGCGCCTGTGATGATGGAACGCTCGGCATCTATGTTTTCATACTGATAATCAGTGATAACAACTTTCATGATTGATTCCTCCTTCCGATCATATCATAACAGGCGGCATTGTTCGGCTACCAGATAAGCGCCGAGTGCAGAAGCAGAGAAGTCTTTTTGCGGCTGGAAAACCGAGACTTCACGGCAGAGCTGTTCTTCTGTAAAGATGTCCAGCAGCGCCTCTTGAAGAGGGTTCTTTCCGCAGATGACTATTTTGGTATCTGGTGTAATGCGTACAGCGGAGGAATTCCGGACTGCAGTGATATCTCCCTGGAGGGAAGCCCCAAGGATATAGTTCGCGATCTTCAAAGGATCCCGTTCCCGAAAAAGGTTCAGGATCCGGGCCGAGAAACAGGCGCGGCCGAGACCGGTCTTTTTGGCGTTGTTATATCCCAGAAGCAGCCATTCCCGGTCGTATGTACCGGGACTTACAAAGTTATGCTGGACGGATTTCGCAAGGATGGTGTTGTTGGTAATGACCGACAGCAGTTCCCCGGAGATGGAGGTCAGACAGCCGGTGATCTTCCTGTCCGCATCTACAGCCACAAATTTATTATGGGAACCCGGAAGTACAAGGATCATGGGAGAACCGGTGTGACACTGATGGATGATGGCCAGGCTTTCCACTTCCTCGCCGCGCATGATATCCATCGCCTCATAATTGTCAAGAGTTATTTCTCCGGGGGAGTTTTTGATCCCGGGGATAAAGTGAATGGGAAGAGGGCAGATATCCGGGAGGGTGACAGCAGCAGTAGATTCTGCGATCCGGACCAGGTCTGCAGGCGCTGTCAGATGGGGGATCTCGACAATCCCCACATCAGAAGTGATCATTCCGCTGGCAATGATGAGGCGGATATCCCCATAGGTGAGCCCGCTCCCGGCAAGAAGTTCTTCAAGGCAATCCCGGACGGCTGCTTTCAGGCGGGAATTATTCCCGTCAATGGCTGTATTCCGAACGCCTACATCACGCTGCCGTTCCGATACCTTGTGCCGTGCCTCGTCCCAGAGAACACAGCGGGTGTTGGTGGTACCGCCGTCGATAGTAATAATATAGCTGCTCATGATAAAGCATCCCCTTTCTGAATGGTGTTATGCAAGTGCAGGATTCGGAAACGGGAAGTATTGCATGGGTGACCTGGATGATCTGCGCTTCCGGCGCCGTACCGCCGGCACGGTGCCGGATAGCCGTCATAACTTATAGGTTGTGAACATATCCCGTGTTTCCTGAAGCCTTGGAAGCATATCCCGGGCACGTGAAATACTGATAATGGAAAACAGGGCATCAATCAGGCAGAACTGCGCAATACGGGAATTCAGGGCATCCGTGAGGATATGCCGTTCCTCGCTGACCGTACTGAGGACAACCCGGGAAAGCCGCGCGATTGATGAACTGGGGTTGCCCGTGATCAGGATCGTTGGGACATGCCGCCGGTAGGTCAGTTCGATCTGCTTGTACAGATCCGCGGTCTCGCCGGACTGTGAGACACAGAGCACCAGATCCTTTTCTTTTGAATGGGAGAGGACAGCAGCGTTCATGTGAGGATCCGGATCATAGATACAATTGAGACCGATTTCCGTAAAGCGGAAAAAGGCATGGGAACATATGGCGGCAGAAGCTCCCTGACCGATAATGATGATACGGTCGGCATTGGCCAGAAGCTGTGCGGCTTCAATGCATTCCGCCGTCTCGGTTTCAGCATTCTGGGTCAGGCAATTTGCTGCGCCAAGGAAAATAGCACGCCGGATTTCCGCCGGGGAATCGTCCAGCGTGATGTCCGTTTGGGAGTGATAGAATGTCCGGCCGGCAAGTTCCTGCGCCAGGGAGATTTTGAAGGATTTGAATGTTTCATAGCCAAGCAGGCGGTAGAATTTGACAGCGGAAGCTTCACTTTTTAAATCGGTATGCCGGATAAGATCCGAGATGGAACTGTTGGCCACGTCCTGCGGATGTTCCAGAATATAAGAAGCAAGCTGCTGCTGCATATGGGTTAGCTGTGGATACAGCTCTTTTATTTTTTTCAGCACGGAGGTTTGGCTCTGATCGATCATTCTGAAAATCCTTTCTGTCTAATATCTGTCAGCATAACATAGTATATCATTTGAGAAAAAGGAAATCAAATGAAAAAAAGAAAAATAAAATAATTTTACTAAAAATACAATATTGCACAACATAAAGGGAGATAAAATTGTGCATAAAGTACAAATAGTAAAAATTCATTGACTCGAGAATAAAAATATTTTATTATCAACTTGCAAGTATAAAGTGCAGGATCAGAAACCGAAAGCAGCAGTAACATCGCAGCCACGTAAATCACAGCACACATAACAACTCAACAAATGCAGAAAAAAGGAGAGAAAAAATGAAAAAAATGATGAAAAGATTTTTACTTGCAGCAGCAACGGGAGCCATTATGATGACTGTTTTTTCACCGGCTTATTCGGAGGAAGTTTCCCCGGAGACCTTTGAGAGCGAAGTCCTGCCGGGTTTGGCAGTGAAGGAAGACGGTACCCCGCTGAAAGCCGCCATTACGGTAGCGGAACTCGACAGTGAATATGTTATTGCCGTACAGCAGTACGCACAGTACCTGCTGGAGGCAGCCGGGGCCGAGGTAACGGTGAGCAGTGCCGACGGCGATGTTGAGAACCAGTGCAATCAGGTCTATGACTTCATTGAAAAAGGCGTGGATGTCGTTCTGATCCAGGCGGCTGACAGCTCTGCCATCGCTCCCGCCGTGAAGGCCTGTAACGAGGCCGGCGTAAAGGTCATTGCCATGGGAAGAAAGATTACGGGTGAGTGCGTAGTGGATTACAGTGCCCTGATTGATGATGTGTCTATGGGAAAACTTGCGGCGCAGTATATTTGCGATAATCTGGGCGAAGGGGCAACCGTGACGACCATGCAGGGTACTTTGGGTACGGCTTCCGCCGACGACCGTACCACAGGTTTTGCCGAAGGAGTGGAAGAGTACAAGCTGGATAATATCCGCGATAACCCCTGCGACTGGTCCTCCGAGAATTCAATGGCTGCAATGAACGATGTGCTGACGACGAACCCGGATATTCAGTCTGTGTTCCTGCACAGCGACTGCATGCTGTCCGGCGTTATTTCCGGCTTGATCCAGTCCGAAAAACTGAAAACAGCCGATGAGGACGGACATATCATGATTGTTTCCGTGGACGGCGCCGCCTCTGCCCTGGAATACATCAGACAGGGATACGTCGATATGACTGTTGACAATTCTCCGCTGGTACTTGCCACGATTTCTGTCAAAGCCGTGCTGACGAAGGTTGTTGCCGGTGAAGAACTGAACGAAGGCGTGAGCATTGTCGACGCCGTGCCAATCACTGCTGAGAATGTGGATGAACAGCGGTTCTGGGGCAACTTTGACTTGAACGATGGGTACTGGAGCGAAACAGCCAACGTTTGGAACCTGTATCCGATTCAGTAAACCGTATGGAACACGGAGGGGGAACGATGGACAATAAAGGCCTGGTTATGAAAGGCATCGGGAAACAGTTCAGCGGCGTCACGGTGCTTAAGGATATTGATTTTGAGATCCGGCCAGGGGAGATTCACGGACTGCTGGGAGAAAACGGCGCCGGAAAATCTACTCTGATGAAAATTATCAATGGTGTTCTCTCTCCCTCCGGGGGAGAGATATACCTGGACGGAGAACAGGTTAAGTTTGATTCTCCTCACATGGCGGCCGCACACGGCATACGGATGGTGTACCAGGAGCTGGACCTGTTCCCGCATCTTTCAGTGGCAGAAAATATATGTCAGGGGGCACTTCCCGGACGGTATCATATGGTCGACTGGAAGCAGATGAAAAAAAGAGCGGAAGAGCTGCTTGCCATGATTCGGATCAGGGTGGATGTGACTGAGAAACTGGACCGTCTGAGTATTGCGCAGCAGCAGATCGTAGCCATTGCACGGGCGCTGAACAGCACCTGCAAGATCATATTGCTGGATGAGCCGACCTCTGCCCTGCCGAGGCATGATGTGGACAATCTGTTCGAAATCGTGCGGGAACTGAAGAAGCAGGGCATTTCTGTAGTGTTTATTTCTCACAAACTGGACGAAATGCTGGAGCTGACGGACCGCATTACTATCCTGAACAACGGTCGGAAGGTCGCCACAGTACAGACGAGCGAGATCAACGAAGAACAGCTGGCTGAGATGGTGGTAGGAAAGACCATAAAGAACAAATACCCGAAGGTAGTCTTTGATCAGGGCAGGACACTGCTGAAGCTGGATCATATCTGTCTGGAACACCACCTGGAGGATATTTCCTTTGAACTGAAAGCGGGAGAGATTCTTGGGATCGTAGGACTTCTCGGAGCAGGGAAAACGGAAATTGCCAAAAGCATTTTCGGTGTTTACGGGAATGGAAAAGAGCTGACCGGCAGCATACACATAGGGGAAAAAGACGTCAGGTACGCATCGCCTGTTGAAGCGGTGAAGGCCGGCATCGGCTATGTCTCTGAAGATCGTGGAAGTGAAGGGTTGCAGGTCCATCAACCGATCGGATTCAATATTTCTCTTTCGGCGCTGCGTCATATAAAGCGCGGGTTTATCTTGGATTTGAAAAAGGAAGCGCAGCAAAACAACAGGCTGATCGATAAACTGCGGATTAAATGTGAGAGCCCCAGGCAGATGGTAAGAAACCTCAGTGGGGGAAACCAGCAGAAGGTGGTCATCGCGAAATGGTTTGCGTCCAGGGCGAAGATCGTAGTCTTTGATGAGCCTACTCGAGGAATCGATGTCGGGGCAAAAGTAGAAGTCTACAATCTGATGAACGAGCTGGTGCAGGCGGGCATCGGCGTCCTTCTGCTTTCTTCGGAGGTGCCTGAGGTATATGGGATGGCCGACCGGATCCTGGTACTCAAGGACGGCAGGATCACTGCCGAGCTGGAAACAAGGGAAACGACAGAGGCAGATCTGCAGCGCCGCGTTATGTGAGGAGGAGTAAAGAAAAATGGAGAAGAAAAAATCAAAAATCCTGTCCGCGGTGAAAGCCGGCATGAGATCCCAGGGATCTGTTTTTGTCATCCTGGTGATCATGTGCGTACTCACGTCCCTGTTCACTGACAAGTTTTTTACGCTGTCCAATCTCAGTAATGTCCTGACCCAGTCCGTCACCTGCGGCATCGCCGCGATTGGAATGACATTCGTCATTCTTACCGGCGGCATTGACCTGTCCGTGGGCGGGAGCATTGTGTTCGCGGCAACCATCGGGACCAAGTTGCTTTCGGAAGGAAAAATGAGCGTGTCGGGAGCGGTCCTGCTTATGCTTGGGCTCGGCATTCTGGTCGGATGCCTGAACGGTCTTCTGATCACGGTATTTAAAATGCCTGCGTTCATCGCGACCCTGGCAACATCAAAGGTGACGGCGGGCCTGGCGCTCTACATTTCCATGGGAAAGACCATTATCGGACTGCCCATGGAGTACAGCACTATCGGCCTTGGAAAAGTGGTCGGACTGCCGATCTGTGTGTGGCTCATGATCCTGCTGTATATCGCTGCGTTTCTTATCCTGAAATATACGGGATACGGGCGTGAGGTCTACGCCACGGGGAGCAACCGTAAATCTGCATGGCTCAGCGGAATCAACGTACAGCTGATCGGTTTCTCCGTGTATGTCATCCAGGGCTTTATGTCCGCGCTGGTGGGTGTCATCCTTACATCCAAGCTGCTTTCCTGCACGAGCACGATCGGCAACGGCATGGAAGTAAATGCCATTGCTGCGGTGGTCATCGGCGGGGCCAGCATGAGCGGCGGCGAAGGTGGCGTGGTCGGGACAATCGTCGGGGCTCTGATCCTGACAATCATCAGCAACGCTATGAACCTGATGAGCGTCAACGCATATCTGCAGCAGGTCGTTATGGGACTGATCATTATAGCGGCTATCCTGTTCGACATGATCCGTAAAGGGTATATCTTCCGCAGGCCGGATGAAGAGTAAGGAGGAAGCAGCATGGTATTGGAACCTGGATATGATAAGGAGGGACCTGTATGGTATTGGAGCTGAGCTATGTCAACCGTCCGGATATGCCCAAATGGCCGACGAATCCGGAAGAGAACTATGAGGGGAACGGCCGTATCGCGCAAGGGAGTCCGAGCAATGCTTCGTCGGTCTATCACCATCTGCATACCGGGACGCATGTGGACGCGCCGTGGCATTTTGATGATCATGGCAGAACCATTGAGCAGATACCCATAGAGGATTTTTATTATACTCATCCACTGGTTCTTACCGTTCGGAAGAGCAGGGGAGAGAGGATACGGCGTGAGGATCTGGAGCTGTATGAAGAGCAGCTGAAGGAAGCGGATATTGTTCTCCTGTACACCGGCCATTCCGAGCTGAGGGAAAAGGATCCGGCGGCCTTTATCGATGACTTCCCCTGCGTTGACCCGAAAGCAGCACTGTATCTGCGAGAGGAATTCCCGCTGCTGAAGGCGGTCGCCATGGACTCCATCAGCTTTGACAGTGCCGTGACGGGAGATGCGGAGGGCTATCCCAGTCATCATGCGCTGTTGGAAGTGTCAGAAAAAACGCCGCAGCGTACACTCCTACTGTTTGAGGATGTGAATCTCCGTGTTTTGCTGGGGGTAAAGAATATTCTGGCCATATGTGCGTTCCCGGTGCGGTTTGCCGGCTTGGAGGCCGCGCCTGTAGCAATGGTGGCCATAACGGGAGAGGAGGAAGCGGAATGCTGAGCATGGACATGGGCAGCGTGGTAAAGGAAAACCCTATCCTGGCCATTTTCCGGAATATCCCGCAGGAGATCATCCTTGATTATACAGATACGGTCATAAAGGGCGGAATACGGTTTTTCGAGGTGGCACTGAACGGTGCGCAGGGAGTAAAAGAGATCTCCATGCTGAGGGAACGCTTTGGGGACCAGTGCATTATCGGTGCCGGTACAGCAATAACGACAGATCTTGTCAAGCAGGCGAAGGATGCCGGCGCGGAGTTTTTCCTGACGCCGGGGACCCCGCCGGATGTTCTGGAATACTGTGCCGGACACGGGCTCCCCATGCTTCCGGGAGTCTATACACCTAGTGATGTTGCAACCTGCTTGGAGTTCGGCTATAAGACCATGAAACTGTTTCCCGCTGACTGTGTTCCGGAGGGTTATCTGCAGGCCCTGCATGGACCCTTTGACGAGGCGCAGTATATGGCAATCGGCGGGGTGTGCCTGGATAATATCCGAGCCTTTTTTGACCGTGGATATATAGGAGTCGGTATGGCCAGCAGCCTTATGCCGAAGGAGATCCTGGAAAAGCGGGACTGGGAGGCCGGAAAAGATTATATCAGCGAACTGGTAAGACGGGTAAGGTAAAGATATTAGATCACTGCTATTCTGCCGGGAGGTTTGAATTGAAGATTAAAGAAGTTAACACTTACTTTGTACGGCCAAGATGGGGCTTTGTGGAAATTATTACCGATGAAGGATACAGCGGCTGGGGTGAGGCTGTGCTGGAGGGACACTGCGATGCAGTGCTCTCCTGCGTACAGGAATATAAACCATATCTGATCGGACATGACCCTTCCAGGATCGAGGATATTTTCGCAACAATCTATCGGGCCGGCTTTTACCGCGGAGGTGGTGTATTGATGAGCGCCATCTCCGGAATCGATCAGGCACTGTGGGATATTAAGGGCAAGGTCTTTGGGGTGCAGGCCTATGAGCTGATGGGGGGAGCCTGCAGGGACCGTATGAGAATTTATTCCTGGATCGGAGGCGACCGCCCTTCCGAAGTGGGAGC
>CADCOU010000256.1 GCA_902803155.1 uncultured Lachnospiraceae bacterium
CCGAGCGTCATCAGCACGAACAGATAGTAACGGCCCAGATTCTCCGGTTCATGCCGGAAGTATTCCTGTGAGAACAGTGTCGTAAACGCCCACATCAGGGTGGTCACCAGACTGTATATACAGCGGAACCCGTCCGCGCGAAAACTCATCCCCGCGGCAAACACATGCGGAATATCCAGCGCAGCTCGGTCTGCATTGCCCCGGAGTACCATGAATACCAGCAGGATCGAAAGGATCAGTTCGACAAATGTCGATATGACAGCGAACACATTTCTTCCGTTCTCACTCTTCTTCCCTATGATATAATCCGCGATTCCAAGCCCGAAGGGCAGGAATACCAGAAGTGCTGTAATCATATCTCTTACTTCGCTCCGTTACAGGGTACCTTCCACGATCCTCTCCAGGAAACCCATGACCGGTCCCGGAAAGATTCCGAACAATACATTTGCCGCCGTAAACACTCCGATTGGAAGCAGCATGCGCCATCCGGGATCACACAGGTCCGTGTTTTTCCATTGATCACTGCCCTTTGACGGGAAGAAACCTCTGACCGTTACGGTCAGTGTATAGATACCGCAGAAAAAAGCTGCACCGACGAGGCAGGCCTCACCGATATAGGCAAACACCGTACCGACCGACGCGCCGGCAGAGAGCAGGTTCCACTTGGAAATAAAACCGCACAGCAGAGGGATTCCCGTAAGGGAAAGCGCTCCGAGTGTGTAGAAGGTAAATATCAGCGGCATCTTCTTCCCTGCCCCGTTTACCTCATAGACATAGCTCTTCCCGCTCTGGTGCATGAACGCACCGATACACAGGAACAGGCTCATCTTGATGATCCCGTGAAAGAGCATATGTGACATTCCCGCACGGAAACCTTCCGGGGTCAACAGCATAACGCCGTACAGCATGTAACTCAGGTTACTGACCGTGGAATAGGCAAGACGCCGTTTGACGTGTCGTTCCCTCAGCGCTTTTCCCGCCGCGAGCAGCAGGGTCATGAAAGATGCCGCCAGGGCAATGGTATGAGCCCATGTCCCGGTCAGACTGTCCGGGCTGAATACGTACCAGGTCAGCCTCATAATGGCAAACACGCCGGAGTTGACGACCGCAACCGCATGAAGAAGCGCCGTCACGGGAGTCGGTGCGACCGACGCCGTGGGAAGCCACGAATGGAACGGTATGACAGCCGCTTTCACGCCAAATCCGAAGAAACCCGTCAGGAAAATGAGGAGCTTAAAGTTCTCGGGAAGGACATCAAAAGAATGGCCGCCCCGGACAAAAGCGGATGTCTCGTACATGGTCGTCATCATCACCGGAATAAGCGCCGCTGCAGCGCCCCCGACCACATAACCCGCGTAAACGCGTCCCGCGTACATGGAATCCGGATCCTGATAGTGGCAGACAAGCGGGATCGTGACCAGCGATAGCATCTCATAGAACACATAGAGCGTCAGGATATTGCCGGCAAAACAGACTCCGAGCGTCACCCCATACGTCATGGTATAGAACGAGAAAAATGCTGTCTTATGTTCCGCATGATCCATGTATTCATAAGCATACAGCGTTACGAACGGCCACATGGAAGCGACCATGCCTGCATAGAGCATGCCCAGCCCGTCCAGATGGAACATAATGCGGAATCCTCTGGTAAAGGAAAAAACGGTATATGGTTCTACCGTTCCGCCCAGGATCAGCAGCAGAACAAGTGCGGATGTGACGCACACATTCACCTCACAGCGGATCCGTCTGGCGCGCTCCGTCTCCGGCGGAAACAGCAGAAGCCGTATCCCTCCCAGGATCGGCAGAAATATGCATATTATGATAAGAGCATTCCTCATCACACATACCTCTCGGTCATAAGCAGCGGGTTCAGAATCCGGCCGCGCTCAGTATCGTCACGCCAAAGAGTCCCATCACCAGCGCGGTCGCGCACAGAAGGATCATCGGAACCGTCATCAGTGCATTAGGCTCAAAGCTCTCGCTGCTCACCTCCGCATCCTTCCCGGGGAAGAATGCTTTGAAAGCTACCGGCAGCAGATAGCCGGCCGTCAGCATGGCGGAGATCAGCAGTATCACGATCGGAAGGACGCTCAGGACACCCATTCCGTTGGATACCGTACTCATGGCAATCACCCATTTACTCAGGAATCCGCCCATCGGCGGGATACCTACCAGGGACAGAGAAGCCGCAAGGAAGCAGCACATCACGACCGGCATCTGTTTTCCGATGCCGACCAGCTCATCCACTCTCCTCTTTCCCATCTTATATATAAATGCGCCGGCGCACAGGAAGAGGCATCCCTTGGAGGAAGCATGGCTCACCACATGGAGCAGCGCGCCGCGCATGCCGCCCTCCGAGAGCATGGATAATGCCAGCATGATATAGGAGATCTGGCTGATTGTCGAATAAGCCAGCCTTTTCTTCATGTTTTTCTCCAGGAACGCCATCATGGATCCCATGAAGATCGTCAGCATGGCAAGGATCATCCAGGTATACTGCACCCATGTCCCGCGGATGAAGTCCGTTCCGACCGAATAGTAGATCAGACGTATCACCAGGATCACTCCGGCCTTGGCGATGATGCCGGACAGAAGTGCAGACGCCGGAGCAGGTGCGATCGGATGCGCAGTCGGAAGCCAGCCGTGCATCGGGTACATTCCGGCCTTTGTACCGAAGCCAACGACTGCTGCAAAGACTGCGATCATGAGGATCGTCTCATGCCCGGATACGGATGCCGTATCGAGGAAGCCTCCCAACCGGAATTCTCTTCCGGCCAGTCCGTAGAAATAGACGAAAAATATGCCGAACAGTCCCATCAGGGCTCCGCCGACAGAATAAAACAGGTACTTCATACCGGCAGCGACACATTCTTTTGTACCTTCATGAAGCACCAGCGGGACCGTAGTGAGCGTTGCAAGTTCAAAGCAGAAATACGCCGTGACAAGATTTGCAGACGCACAGACGGCGATCAGTGCCCCGAGAGAAACGTAATAGAAAGCGAAGAATACAGGCTGCTCCTCTTCCATCTTCATGTACTCAAACGCATAGAAAGCCGTACAGGTATACAGGATCAGCACTGCTGCCAGGAATACTTTCCCGATATTGTCCAGCATGAAGGAAAATGTCACATTCTCCGAAAATGCGAACAGTGTGATCGCGCCGCCGCGAATGATCAGGATCACTCCGAGAAGCGCGCTGATCACGGATATCACTCCGTACAGAGTACACCGGTACCTGTATGTGGTCGATCCCAGGCAGGAGACCAGTATCCCCGCAATGATCGGAAACAGTATAGTAAGGATAATGAACATACCTCTCTCCTTCTTTCTGCCTTTATAAGTACATCCCCAGTCCCCGGTAGATCAGATCCGAGATCCTCCAGGAATACAGACCCAGAAATACATTTACAGCAGTCAGCAGACAGCCGGCGACGATGTGACCCGCCCGGCTCCTGTCAAACTTAAGCCTCCTGAATCCGCGCTTCCCCGTCACGTCGGATTCCGAATAGATCCGGATCATCGTCCGGATGAAATACAGTGCGTTCAGTGTACAGCTTACAGCAAGAGCTGACATGACCACCAGGATCTCCCATGATCGTTCCGTCATGACCGCTGCCTGCGCGAACATCAGCTTGGCTGAGAATCCCGCGAAGACCGGTATTCCTATCATGGACAGCGCTCCGACGGAGAAGAACAGTCCCGCCAGAGGGTCCCTGTGCCCGCTTCCCTGCAGGGCGGAGAACTTCAGGCTTTCCCCCGAAGCCTCGGCGAGATACGGTGTCGTGAGGAACAGCAGGCTCTTCGTGACTGCGTGCGCAAAGACCTGAAACAGCGCTGCCTCGAACCCGGCAGTCGTTCCCAGGCCGATCCCCATGTAGATATAACCGATCTGCGCTGCGGATGAGAATGCGATCATCCGGTTGATCGCGGACGCCCGTATAGCGGAGACGGAACCGACGATCATTCCGCAGATACCGAGCACGAAGAGGATCTTCAGGATCGGTGTCTGCTGAAGCACATGTATGCCGATCGCCCTGACATAGACCTTGAACAGCAGGAGCAGATAACCTTTGGAGACGATCGCGCTCAGCACGGATCCGGAAGCCGGTGTTGCCCAGCCGTACGTATCCGGCATCCAGAAATGGAACGGGAACATTCCGCTCTTGATGCCCAGTCCGATGGTGAGGATGCCGACAGCAAGCGAGATGGCAGGGATCGAAGAAGGATCAGATGCCAGCGAAGCAATCGACTGTCTCATCGGAACCATCAGAAGGTGTCCTGAAAGATCATACAGAAGAACCACGCCCATCAGGAACATACCGCTCCCAAGCAGGTTCATGATCATATATCGGACAGCGGCAAGCGTGGTCCTGCCGATCTCACGTACGATCAGTATCCCGCAGCTGGTCAGGGTGAGGATCTCCAGGAATACATACCCCGTGAATATATCATTGGTCCAGGTCATGGCCATGAGAGCCGCAGTCATCAGGTTCAGCAGACTGAAATACAGGTTCTGCTTGCTCTCATCCATATCCTTCCGGATAAAATGATATCCCGCCAGTATGCTGCAGAGCAGTATCACCAGGAACAGCAGCGCGATCATCGATTCCAGTACGCCTGCACGGATCTCATTGCCCCAGGGCGCCGGAAACTCTCCCATCGGATAGGTAAACTCCTGCCCGGTGCGCAGGGTATAACCCAGTACACAGCTGACCAGACCGATCAGGACCGATTCATATGCAATTGTGTAGTTCCGCGCGGCGCGTCCCGGCAGCATCATGCACAGAACGCCTGAAAACAGGCTCAGCACCACTGTAAAAAGCGGAAAATTCCAGATCATACTCATCTCAGCATCCGTCACCTTTTATCTCGTCATCTGTCTTCTTCCTCGTGCCTGGACAGGATATAGATCCGGTCCAGATCCAGCGTATGATAACGCCTGTAGAGGCGCACGCTCAGAGAGAGCATGACAGCCGTCACTGATACGGAAACCACGATACCGGTCAGCACGAGGCCTGCAGGAATCGGATTGATATAGGCGGAAACCTCCTGTACTCCGTTCTCTATGATCGGCGCCTTTCTTCCGCGTATATAGCCCATCGAGGCAAGCAGCAGGAAGGTTCCCGTATCCATGATATTCATCCCGATCAGTTTCCGGATCAGGTTCTTGTGAAACAGCAGTGTAGAGAAACCGACAGCGAACAGGATAACAGCTGCCATTTCTTCATAATGTTCAACAAAACCTGCTATCATAACCAACCTCCTATACTTCCCCTTCGGAAGAGGCTGAAGAAACCGAACATCGTACATGCAACGGTACACCCGACCGCAATATCAAGCGGAAGAATCAGTCCCCCTGAGAAGATCGCACCGGGTATCCCTTTCGGAATATGCGTTTCCAGTCCGTTCGCCCCCATGAAAAACACATATCCTTTCGCGAAACTGTAGAATCCGAGTGATACAAACGTTACGATACTGCTTACCTTCAGCGTAAAGAACCGGTCCACTGTATCAAAGCCGAATGCAGTCGAAAACAGGATGAGTCCGGCTCCGAGGACAGCTCCTCCGGAGAAGCCTCCCCCGGGAGAATTCTGGCCATTCAGCAGGATATAGATCCCGTACAGCAGGAGGCACGGAATGACTACTGCGCAGACCAGACGGAGGATCGGATCGCCTGACAGATCGAAATAGATGTCTGTCCGCGTCTTGTAATAATCTTCGTATTTTGTCCGCTGGTTCTTGCGGTCCAGCCGGAGAAGTATCATGGCACAGACCAGCGCGGTAAACAGCACATGCGACTCGCCGAGCGTATCGAATGCACGGTAATCCAGGATCATGCCCGACACGATATTCACAGCACCGGTTTCCTGAAGCCCGTCCTCGACATACCGGCTCACCACCTCCATCGTCCGCGGATTCTCCGCACCGTACTGAGGAAGCAGGCTGATCGTATAGAGTAGGACCAGAGTCATCGCTATGCAGGAGACAACAGCCACTGCCGTATAGATTCCCCGAAACCTTTTCCGGGTGTTCACGATGGCTTCCAGGACCTCCGGACGGTTCTCATACTCCTCTTCCGCCTGCCTGGTGATCTTCTTCAGTTCGCTGTGGGACATATCCGGCCTGTCGACTTCATCCGTGATATGGGCCATTACATCCTGGTCTCCGTACAGCCAGGACAGAAATCTCTTATTCATCCGCCCGTCCTCCTTCATGATCTGAAGAGAGGCGCTTCGCTTCTTCTGCGCGGATCTCCTGCTCTTCACGGATGTTGGCCGGATCCTCCCTGCTTTCCCCGATCTTCCGGAGCGTCATCAGGAACATGGTTCCGCTGACACCCGCGCCGACCGCAGCCTCTGTGATCCCAAGGTCCGGGCTCTCCATCAGGATCCAGACCAGAGACATCATGAAACTGTAAGCCATGAATATGATCACCGCCTGCAGCAGGCTTCCTGTCAGCGACACCGCCACCGCACAGACTACCAGAAGAACCAGCAGGATGATCGTTACTATCTCTCTGATCGCCATCATTCCACCTCTTCCTTCTGTCTGTCCCCGTTCTCTTTAAACCGGACGTGCCGCCGGATAAACGGGTTCGTGTTGATCTCGATCCTGCTCAGGAAATGCGTGCTGACCGGAGAAGTCAGCCACATGAACAGGACAAGCAGACACAGCTTCAGACTGGTCAGATCCAGCCCGGAAGCAATGATCAGGGACAGTACGACGCATCCGAGCCCGAGGGAATCACCCAGACCGGACGCATGCATCCGGTTCATGACAAACCCGAACTTAAACACGCCTGCTGCCGCCAGGATAAATGCGGCAATGCCGCACACAAGGATCGCCGCAACGATCCAGAAATGGATCCATTCACCCATGCTGTTCCTCCTTCCGGATATAGACGGAAGCCAGTACCAGAACCGTCAGGAAACTGAGCATCGCATAGATCAGCGCGATATCGGTCAGATAAGCCTCCTGCAGCATCTGAGAGAGGATCGCGATCGAACAGATCACCAGCGTACCGATCATGTTGATGCACAGGATACGGTCCGTTATCCTCGGTCCTATGGCGCTCCGGATCAGAAGGAGCCCGATCAGTACAGCCAGGATGACCAGCGCACCTGTATACAGATACTGGTATGCCATTTCAACCGTCATGCCTGCCTCCCTTCTCCTTTGCCGCGGCCCTGCCGGGGGTCTTCTTCGGGGCTTTCTCAGTAACCTTCACCCTGCCGAGCAGCTTTACGAAGGACGAAGAGTCCAGTCCCTCGCCCATAGAAGGTACCAGACAATGGATACGGAAATGATTCCCGCTCTGCTCCACGGTATAGGTTCCCGGAGTCAGCGTGATGGAATTGGCAAGAACTGCATTCTGAAATAAAGTACGGAAGTTGGAATCAAACTCCACGATGACCGGATCCGGTCTCTTATTCGGATCGATGATTATCGATGCCACCTGCAGCGATGCCTTAATGATCTCTTTTAAGAGGTTCAGGAAATAAAGCGCAGCCCAGGGCAGATTCCTCCATATCATCAGTTCCAGATGCATGGAATATCTGAACTGAAGCTTTGCAAACACAAAAACAACGGCAGCAATTACAACTCCCAGTAAAACCAGTTCCGTAGTAATGCGGCCGTTAAGTATTATCCACAATAAAAAGAAAAACACGATCATATCTGCCACCGTGAGCCGGCATAACGGCTTCAATTCTTTCCTTCACAGCCTGTATATCATCTGTTTCTTTTCCCCGGTCGAGTTTAGCACTTATCCGTACTCTTTACAACTCAGCCTTGTATATCACGGTGAAAATGAATGCTTTCTTAACGTTACTCAACTCTGCCGTAACGAATACTCTCGTACTCCGTGTGCAGTGCACGCATATCCTCCGTGTCGGGAACACCTGCCAGGCGCTCCATCTCCTCCGGAGTCTCATGGATGTAAGGCGCGCTTCCGCGGAAGCGTAGGATTGTCTTCCGATAGCGCCGTCTCACGCCGGATCCATAGCGTGTTAATGGCTCCGACGGAGCTTTGCGCAGGCTGATATGCTCGTCCGTGTCATCCGTATATTTCAGCCTCCTCTCTTCCCGCTCGATCCCTCTGAACTGTGCTGCCGCATACCGGATCAGCTTAAATATCCCATATGCGATAACGGAAACACAAAATACCGTCAGCACATTTTCCAGAAATGAAAACAGGTATACCAGCCATACAGGAGGAACTGCCTGCTCTCCGAGGTTCAGGAACTTGAGGATCTCCCGCAGCAGGTAGTTCGGTTCAAACATCCCGTTATTGATCATGCTCTCATCCAGGATCGGCCAGAAGGACGGCAGCTGGATATAATGCCTTCCCCCGGCTGTCAGGAACGCGGCGACCGCCAGCAGTCCAGCCGGGATCAGAACAGTCAGAAGGATCCTATTCGTCAGGCGCCTGATCCGCCGTACAGGCATCCCCCTGACATGTTTTCTGTTTTCCAGATAATCCGCCCTGCGTTTGAGCAGAAGATACGGAAGGAAGAGGAAGAAATACAGGACCGCCCCCGTCAGGGCCGCGTTGCCGAGCCCGCGGCTGTGCGCAGCCAGCGAAACCGTGTAGATCACCGCAAACCATATGAACTGGAATGCAGACGGCCTGGAGAGCAGTTTCCTGTCCTGCGTCCAGGAGAGGTCTCCTTCACGCCTGGACCGTATCCTGCTGTTATTGTTGAACCGGATCGACAGTGCATCGAAGAGAAAGATCAGGAGGATCACGAGATCCACAGGAAGGAAGCTCCACACCACGAACAGGCCGGTCGCCTTTCCAAAGAAGATCATGCCCGCAAGTCCCAGCAGGATCAGGACAACAGCTGTCAGTATGAACGGGAGAAATCCGGGGATCTTCATTTCAGCCAGATAGACCAGTGCTGCCGGAACAGCCAGGAGCAGTCCGGACAGGTAGATGGAGATCATGCGGTATTCGAGCGCCGCCAGCTGTGCAGCATTCATCGCATAAGACGGTATGAGGGCAAGCAGAGGGACCAGCAGCGCAAGCGGTACGACCGCATGGAGCCGGTTCATGATCCCGATATAACGTTCCGGTCTGTTCTGTTCCCTCATGATCTTAACTCATTCAGTATCTGCAAACGGCAGGATCAGCAATTCCCCGTCCCTTTCAATAGCCCTGTTCTGCGCCGAACGGACCGCCGCGACCAGAATACCGCTCCCCTGCCTGCCGAGCAAGCGTTTGATACTCTCCCGCAGAGACGGTGTATCAAATTCACTGAAGAATACACATACTTCATCTGCGCCCCTGCCGCTTTCCCGGTCCGCGGTCTGAGCAACCATATCGGGAAACGGAGTCACTTCCATGCGGGAGAAGTCAGCGGTCAGGAATTCTTCCATCTTCGTCAGCGCGTCACTGCCGCGCCCGATCTTAAACTCCGTGAACCTGCCGTCCGGCCCGTCAGGTACATTTATCAGGAAAGAAACGCTCTCATCCCGGCTGACCAGTCCCCGGGCAAGGGATGCCGCCGCTCCGACGGACAGTTCCCGCAGTTCCTCCGAGAACGCGATATTCTGATCCGCCGATACATCCAGGAAGATCCGGATCTGAAGAGATGTTACGGAAGCATAGGTATTGACCATCAGGTCACCCGTCCGGGCAGTTGCCTTCCAGTTGACCGTCTTCATGGGATCCTGCGGCGTATACTGACGTATGGAAGCGAAGACAAAAGGATCCTCATACAGGCGTCTTGCGCTCTCCTTCTCTCCGAGCACCGAATCCAGAACCTTCAGGATAAGGCTGCAGTCAACCTGTCTGGCATAGACATACATCCCATCTCCCTGAACAGGCGAAGAGGGATCCATCCTGTATTCGTACCGGAACAGAAATGACGGGGCGTGGATGCTCAGCTGGTCCGGCCTGTAATAACCGCGCCTGCGGGCTTCCACATGATAGCGCCGCACGATCCGCTCCATCCCCTCCATCGCGAACAGGTCTCTCTTGTATATGTAATCGCTCTCCTGTATGTTTTCCGCATCTGTGAACTCCAGTCCCATCGGAATGCGGAATCCGATCTCAACAACCGGTACAGACTGCTTCTTCCGGTTCTCGATCTCTTCCGTCAGCTCACCTGTCTGTCCCACGCAGATATGAGGCTGGGAGAAAAAGACCCGCATGGAGAGCGCTTTCGACCATATCCGGGAGTACAGCCAGTCTCTTAAGAAAAGAGCCAGCCCTGCCCCGGCCAGAAATACGAACAGCATGTGTCGCAGCAGACCTCCTCATCTTCTCCAGTCTTCCGTGGGCACCTCCACTCCGGAAACAGCAGCCTGAACGCGCTGTGCCTTCTCCCGCTCAGAGGAAGAACCGTAAGCCAGGCAGCGGTGGGTCAGCACCGGATATGTGACTGCCCTGATATCCTCAGGGACAACATAATCCCTGCCCGCAAGCAGTGCATATCCCTGCGAGGCCCTGACCAGGGCAAGTGTCCCTCTTGGGCTGACACCCTGTGACGAATCAGTCGAAGAACCGCCCCGCGTGCGCTGCACAAGCTGTGTAATGTATCTGCGCAGGTCTGCGTGGACGTATACCCTGGAGCAGTCTTCCCGGACCGCGAGTATCTCCTGTGCGGATGCGGCAGGTTCCAGATGTTCCAGCGGCTGATCCTCGATAAAACGTCCGATCATACTGAGCTCTTCTTCCTCTGTCAGGGCTCCCATCCGGATCTTCATCAGAAACCGGTCCAGCTGGGCCTCCGGCAGGGGGAACGTACCAAGCGTTTCCACCGGGTTCTGCGTAGCGATCACGAAGAACGGCTCATCCAGTTCCCTGGTCTCTCCGTCCACCGTCACCTGTCTCTCCGCCATGCACTCCAGCAGGGCAGACTGCGTGCGCGGCGTCGCGCGGTTGATCTCATCCGCCAGCAGAATGTTGGCAAAGACCGGTCCCTTCCGGAATACGAACCTTGATTCTTCCTGGTTAAAATAATTCAGACCCGTCACATCGCTCGGAAGCAGGTCCGGGGTGAACTGGATCCTGGAAAAAGCGAGGGACGCGGAAGCGGCAAGACTCTTCGCCATGACCGTCTTTCCCGTTCCCGGCATGTCCTCGATCAGCACGTGCCCTCCGGCGGCAAACGCTGCCAGAAGCAGTCGTATCGTCTCCTCACTTCCGACCATGACCCTGGCGATATTTTCCTCCAGTTTTTTCAGCACCTGTGAACTCTCTGTAAATCCCATACTCTCTGTCCTCATCCGTATCCCGGCAGATACACACAATCCTGCAGACTGTTTCAGCTGTTTTACACCATCCTGACTACAATACTTCTCTCAGCACCCGCTCGACATTCTTATAAAATATCTTCTCCACCTCATCCTGCGTATATCCGTGATCCAGCAGGAGGTTCGCCAGTTTCGGATAATCCTGCGGCCCTTTCATCTTCGGTCTGCAGGATCTTCCGATCCCGTCGAAA
>CADCOU010000257.1 GCA_902803155.1 uncultured Lachnospiraceae bacterium
ATATGACGGGAGTTTCGACACGGTCTTCGAAGACGTAAACTTCAGCGTGGATACATCCTGGAAACTCGGACTGATCGGGAGGAACGGAAAAGGAAAGACGACCCTCCTGAACCTTTTCATGGGGAAATACGAGTACACGGGAAGCATCCGGTCAAACACGGCGTTTGACTATTTTCCGTATCAGGTTTCCGACGCGGATCTGCTCAGGACGGCGGAGGAACTGGCGGGTGAATGGAAGAGAGGCGTTCAGCTCTGGCAGATCCTGATCCAGATGAATCTGATCCATATGGATCCGGAATGTCTGTTCAGACCGTTCGGGACCCTGAGCCAGGGGGAGCGGACCAGGGTGATGCTGGCAGTACTCTTTGCAGTTGAAAATGAATTCCTGCTGATCGACGAGCCCACGAACCATCTGGACGGGAATGCCAGGGAGATCGTGAAGGAATACCTGGCGCAGAAGAAGGGATTCATACTGGTCTCCCACGACAGGGACCTTCTGGACGCCGTCGTGGACCATGTCCTGGTCCTGAACCGGAAGAGCATAGAAGTGCAGGCGGGCAATTTTTCGTCCTGGTGGGAAAATAAAGAACGCAGCGACGCGTTTGCCCTTGCGGAGAATGAAAAGCACCTGAAGGAGATACAGAAGCTGAAGGAAGCCGCAGACAGGAGCGGAAGGTGGGCTGCAAAAAGCGAGAATTCAAAGATCGGATTCGATCCGGTGAAGGAGAATGACCGGAGCATATCCACCAGGTCTTATATCGGGGCAAAGACAAAAAAGATGCAGGCCCGGGTGAGGGCGTACGAGAAGAGGATCGACAGGGAGATCGGAGAAAAGGAAGGGCTGCTTCAGGATATCGAGCAGACAGCCGAACTGAAGATCATGCCGCTTACCTATCACAAGGATGTCCTTGTCAGTGCAAATGATCTGTCCATCCGGTATGACGGGGGAGCGCCGCTCTTTCAAGACATGCGTTTCCGGATCAGGCGCGGGGAGAGAGTCGTCCTCTCCGGCGGAAACGGATCCGGGAAATCCAGCATCATTAAAGCGATCCTTAAGAGCGCAGGCGTAAAGCAGGCGGAAGGAACGTATTCGGGCCTCTGCGTGGAGGGAGACCTGAAAGCGGCCTCCGGCCTGGTCATATCCCATGTAAGCCAGGATACGTCATTCCTCAGCGGAACGCTCCGGGCATTCTGCAGGGACCGGGGGATGGATGAGAGTCTGCTTCTCGCGGTGCTCCGGCAGCTGGACTTCAGCCGGGAGCAGTTTGTGAAAGACATGGCGGAGTTTTCTGAAGGGCAGAAGAAGAAAGTGCTTGTCGCAGCGAGCCTGATCACTCCGGCGCACCTGTACATATGGGACGAGCCGTTGAACTATATCGATGTCTTCTCGCGGATGCAGATCGAGAAACTGATCCTCCGGTTCGAACCGACCATGCTGCTCGTCGAGCACGATGTGAGGTTTCAGGAGAAAGTCGCCACAAAGGTCATCCGGATCTCATAGCAGTACCAAAGCTGTCCCCGCAGGCATATGGCAGGTATATATGACCGGCTGAAACAGATGCAGCATTCAGATAAGTTTCATCAGCATGACCTTCTGGGTCTCCATCATGGAGCGGAGCTGATACTTCAGGATAAAGGATGTGCTTGCATACTCCAGATAGTTTTCCTTGATATAGTCGAGAATGGGAATGATGTACTCTTCTGTCTCAAGGATATACTCTCTCATTTTCTTCGGCGGGAAGCAGAGTGCCATGTCCGAAATGTTGTTGCACCGGTCAAAACATTTAACGAGCATGGCAGTTTTATCTGTCCGGATCCCTGCATAGTATTCCTGCAGTGCCTTTTCTTTTCCAAGTTCGGAAAACCGTTTCTTATCCTTTGTCAGCAGCTTCACGGACGTCCGTACTTCCTCTGAAAAGGGAAGTTCTTCGGGCTTTATCCCGCAATCTTCGCATACATCATGAAGTAGTATGACCGTAAGCACTGAATCGTCCCGGATGTTCAGAGCGTGCGCCTGGCATGCCATGAGCAGAGGATGGACGATATACGGGACCCTCACCGAGGAACCCCTTACGGGATACCGTGTCTGGCCTGAATGAGCATCCCTCATGTAGGGGAGCGCCCGGAATACCTGCTCCAGTCCCTCTGCCTGGGCAAATGTCCTCATTTTCGAGTACATGTTGTCTTCCGAAAACATCTTGTCGCGCAGTTTCCAGTACTGACCGGTCTCTACGGTCTCATCAAGCAATTCATCCGAAGCAATCCCCAGGATCTTCGATATCTGAAGGATCTTGTCTGAATCCGGCAGTGTCCTGCCATTCTCCCACTGGCTGATTGCCTGGACCGTAACATGGAGTTTGCCGGCGAGCTGCTGCTGCGTTATGTGTTTTGCGATTCTGCCGTCCCTGATCTTTTTTCCAATGATCATACTCACCCCTCCTCTTTCTGCTCTCTGAACGTCATCCCTGACTGCATTATACAGACAATAACTGATCCGCGCTATGGAGGGATTCTTTATCAGATGTAAAGCAGTGCTTTACAGTCGTGATGTGTTGTATACTACGATTGAGGAAACAGGTATCGGAGCATATGTCCGGAGACGTATAAATGACAGCTTTGATGGTTCGGACAGGTTTGTTCTGAAATAATAAGGGAAGAGGAAGGCGCTTTCATGGGGAATCTACATATGACATCGGAAGGTTTAAGGAGACTTCTTTTTTCAGCGGTTTTTGCCGCTTTGCTTATGCTGGCATGCCGGATTCCGGCTGCTGCCGCGGAGGAGGAAACCCATGTGGTGATCCTTGCCACTTCGGACATGCACGGGAATATCTGGGGCTGGTCTTATGAAGATAATGCCGAGACAGACAATGACGGCATGGCCCGCCTGTACACTTATATCAGACAGATCTGTGAGGAGGATTCCGCCGTGTTCCTGATCGACGGGGGAGACGATCTCCAGGGCACGATCCTGACAGATGACATAGCCAGTAAACATCCGGAGGATCCTCATCCGGTCGTCGCGGCGATGAATTACATGGGATACGACGCGATGACGCTTGGGAATCATGAATTTGACTTTGGAGTTCCCGATATGCTGAAGATGCTGAGTACGGCGGAATATCCGGTTCTTGCGCAGAATGTGTTCGATACGTCCGGCAATTACCTGACCGGCGCAGGATGGACGATCATTGAGCGGGGCGGTGTCCGCCTTGCAGTGATCGGTGTGGTAACGCCGGAGGTGCCCAGACTGGATGGCAACAAAGCCGGTGTTGAGGATACGGTCTTTGAATCCGCGGCGGAAGCAGTGCAGAAAGCCATAGCGGAGATCGACGGCCGGGCCGATATCGTGATGGTCTCCGCGCACATGGGTCTGGCGGCTCAGTATGATGAAGAAGGCGGCTCCGACTCCGCACAGAAAATACTGGACATGAACCCGGAGATAGACGTCCTGCAGGTGGGGCACCTTCATATTACGGTCAATGAAAAGCAGGGGAATACCGTCATCGGCGGAGTACGGAATGCGGCCCGTGAGGCAGCCCGCTTTGACCTTACACTTGATGAGGACGGTCAGATCACAGATGCAGAAGTTACTATAGTGGACATGGTGGATTATGAGCCAAGTGAGGAGATCCGGGAGATCCCGTCAGTCAGCGAAGCACACGAAAAGGCCATAGCTCTTGCCGGAGGAGGTTCTTCGGAAGGCGGAAATGCGCAGGGGACTGGGGAAGCGTCGGTCGTGCTCGGAAGTACAACGGCACGATTCCAGCCGGAGAACGAGATCACAGGGATACCGGAGGGAAAGCTGCGCGATACTGCAGTGATCGACCTGATCCTGAAAGTAGAGCTTGAAAACTCAGGGGCTGACGTGGCGTCCGCTGCCCTTTTCAAGGATACCAGCGACCTGCCGGAAGGCGACATTTATTACGGAAATATCTTTGATATCTATAAATATGACAATATACTCTACCGGGTTCCCGTAACCGGCAGAGAACTGAAAGATTATATGGAATGGTCCGCCTGCTGTTACAATCAGTGGAGCAGCGGTGACATCAACGTATCTTTTGAACCGGATCACCCCTCTTATCTGTATGATATGTTCGGGGGCGTGGAGTATGAAGTGAACCTCTCAAAACCGGAAGGCGAGCGGATCGAGAATGTGTATTTCCACGGAGAACCGCTCAGCGATGACCAGGTCCTGACGCTTGCGGTCAACAATTACCGCTATGCTTCCACGCTCAAGGCGGAAGACATGATTGCAGGGAAGCCGGAATGGGAGTCATCGGGCTCCGTCAGGGATATGATCGTGGAATACTTTGCAGAGAATTCACCGGTCTCGCCGGAGGTGGACGGCAACTGGAAGATCAGCGGGATCGACCTGGGAGAGGAAGATCCGCGCCGGGCAGAACTGATCTCCTATATAAATGCGGGACTCCTGCCGGTCCCCTATGAGAAGAGCTATAATCTTGCCGATTACGAAGACCTTGCGGCGCAGGCGGAAGAAAACCGGGAGACCGAATCCGGCTGATTCGCAGAAAATCTGATTTATAGTGGAGAAACAGGAGCCGATGTGATAAAGTTATGTCTGTTACAGAAGGCTCTTTTCACAGACAGCATTGCTGTTCTGAATATGGAGATACAGGTAAAATGAAATTAGGTATATTGGGACTTCCGAACGTCGGAAAGAGCACCCTTTTTAATTCATTGACAAAAGCAGGGGCGGAATCCGCCAACTATCCGTTCTGCACCATTGACCCGAATGTCGGCGTCGTGCCGGTTCCGGATGAGCGCCTGAAACTGCTCGGTGACATGTACAGTTCGAAGAAGGTCACTCCGGCCGTGATCGAGTTCGTCGATATTGCAGGCCTGGTAAAGGGTGCTTCCAAAGGAGAGGGGCTTGGCAACCAGTTCCTTGCGAATGTCCGGGAGTGCGACGCACTGATCCATGTGGTCCGGTGCTTTGAGGATGCCAATGTCGTACATGTGGATGGCAGCGTAGACCCGGCGCGTGATATCGAGACGATCAATCTGGAACTGATCTTTGCGGACCTAGAGGTTCTGGAGCGCAGGATGTCAAGGGTCGGCCGGTCAGCGCGGAATGACAAAGACGCAGCTGCAGAACTTGCCATGATGCAGAGGCTGAAGGCATATCTGGAAGAAGGCAGGCCGGCCATCGGCTTCGAACTGAAAAATGAGACGGAGGCAGCTCTTTTTGCAGAGTATAACCTCCTGACCGCCAAGCCGGTGATCTTCGCGGCAAATGTCGCGGAAGACGACGCAGCGGATGACGGTGCGAACAACCCGCATGTACAGGCAGTACGCGCACTCGCTGAGCAGTCAGGATCGGAAGTATTTGTGGTCTGCGCGCAGATCGAAGAAGAGATCTCCGAACTGGATGACGACGAGAAGCAGATGTTCCTGGAAGACCTGGGACTCAAAGAGTCCGGACTGGACAAACTGATCCGTGCCAGCTACAGCCTTCTGGGACTTATGAGCTTCCTGACGGCAGGCGAGAAAGAGACCAGGGCCTGGACGATCAGAAAGGGAACGAAAGCCCCCCAGGCAGCAGGAAAGATCCATACCGATTTTGAGAGAGGATTCATCCGCGCAGAAGTCGTCAACTACAAAGACCTGCTGGAATGCGGCTCACTCAGCGCCGCGAAGGAAAAAGGAATCGTGCGGCTGGAAGGAAAAGAGTATGTGGTGCAGGATGGCGACGTGATTCTGTTTAGGTTTAATGTATGAGTATTGACTTCCCCCACCTCGGGATCCACCTGCCGCATGTCATCCGGTCATTCAGCATATTCGGCTACGAAATCGCGCTCTACGGGATCACGATGGCGCTCGGCATCCTTGCAGGGCTCTTCATGGCCACGTGGACGGCAAAGAAGACTGGGCAGGATCCGGATGATTATGTAAATATCGCCCTTCTGGGTATAGTCCTCGGACTGCTCGGAGCAAGGACCTACTATGTGGCGTTCAGCTGGGATTATTACAGGCTGCATCCCGCAGAGATCATAGATTTCAGGGGAGGCGGACTCGCCCTGTACGGTTCCCTTGCAGGAGCGATCCTTTCCGTTCTGATCTACTGCAAAGTAAAGAAAATAAAGGTTCCCCTTGTGCTGGATACGGCATGTCTGGGGATGCTGGCAGGCCAGATCGTCGGAAGATGGGGAAACTTTTTTAACAGGGAAGCGTTCGGCGGATACACGGACAATCTGTTCGCGATGCGTCTGC
>CADCOU010000258.1 GCA_902803155.1 uncultured Lachnospiraceae bacterium
CGCGGCAGTTATTCTTTCTCATATATCCGGCAGCCACCCGCCTTCTTTAACTGTTATCTTATCACAGTATGCATAGATTGTAGTGAAGGAAGTGTGAATAGTGGCAGAGAAAGGCCTGCTGAACAGCGGCATTGAAAGGCCGCAGCCGGATCGATATGTCGGCATATCAATACGCTGCGGCCTTCCTGTCAATTAACATCTTTAACGGGTCAGGTTATTCACCGTCCCCCTTTCCCGGCGTCTCCGATTCTGATTCGGCCTTCTTCTCCGGCTCAGTCTGCTTCACCGGTTCGGCTTTCTTCTCCGGTTCAGTTTGCTTCACCGGCTCAGATTTCTTCTCCGGTTCAGCTTTCTTTTCCGGTTCGGTCTTTTTCTCCGGCTCAGTCTGCTTCACGGGTTCTGCTTTCTTCTCCTGTTCGGCCTCTTTACCGGATCCCGCTTCCTGTGCAGCCTCGGGTTCCTTTTCCTTATCTGAAGATACAGGTGACTCCTGGTCATCCTTCACAGCTGTTTCTGCCGGAACGCTATCTCCGGCGCTGCCGGTATCTTCTGCGTTACCGGTATCTGCCGAGCTATCGATATCCACTGTTTTACCTGCTGTTTCCGTCCAGGCGTCGCCCGCGCCTTCTCCGTTATCTGCGTCGTTCCCGTTTTTGTCCGTGAATTCTGTATCTGCAGCCTGTAGCGATTCCGGTCCGGATTCTGTTTCAGATTCTTTTACTGCCTCTGTTTCAGATTCCTGTGATTCCTCAGGATCATTATCATCAGAAGAAGCATCCAGCGTTTCATCATCCGACGATGCCCCTTCAACCGATACACCGTCCGCATCAAACACCTGACTGCCCAGCTCAAGCGTGATATATTCTTCATATTGTAAATGGGTTTCATCCAGCAGCTGACACGTTATTACGTACTGATCACCGACCTTTTGCGGTTGATTGATATGTATCCATATGGTTTCTTTTCCTTCTAATCCGTAAGATTCCATGTCAACCACTGCCCTGAACTTGTTATCCTCTCCATCCGCCGTTCTCTCTACCGAACACGAAACGCCCGGCAGCAGCCGATAAGCAGTGATTTCGAATCCCTCCGATGTCAGTCTGGTATTACAATTTGGTGCAAAATCCATCTCGATTGGCAAGATCTTCAGACTGTTATTCTTCCAGGATAAGTCATAATTATCCTCTTTCCCCGGGTCGTAGCTGACTGTCGGAGTTATCGTGTACTCGCCTTCTTCTTTATATCCGCTGCATTCAATTACCAGACGGTCCGGGCAGTCTTCGCCGCAGGGGCAGAACACAAAGCGTCCGCCTCCGTCAGAAGCAGCAGATGATCCAAGAGGAATCTCTCCGTATTCTGTAGTTCCTTTCACTGTTCCTTTGATTCCATGCCACTTTCCGTTGACGTAGCCAATTTCTTCACTCGCCAAATCGAACTCAATCGCCAGCGGCGTGATTTTCAGGGTATCATCGGTATAAGTGAACTCATAGTTCCCTTCTTTGCCGCTCTTGAACGATACTTCCGGAGTAATGGTATACGTTCCCGCATCCGTATAGCCGCTGATGGTCATCTCCACCTGACCTCCGCCTATGAGATTGAAGGTGGTGATCACTGCGATGATATGATCCTCATCATCCGCTAATGCAGCTTCGTCTTCTATCTCTACCGCTTCATCCGACCGGCTTGGATAGATACCGGTTATTCCCTCCGGCACGATCATATGGCCCAGATACACTTCCCCGTCTTCAGGGCAGTTCATACTGAACTCCACAGGCAGAGGAGTGACCTTCAGTGTTCCGATCTCTTCCGTGACCGTATAGTTGTTTTTGTTTACCGATCCCCAGTCGATCGTATATTCATCTTCTGCTGTCCCTGCATCTGTTATGGATGATGCTGTAAGCGTTACCGACTCTCCGTCCGCAAGTCCGGATATGGATGCTGCCCCCTTAAGCGGCTCTCCGTCATACTCTTTCTCTTCTGAAGTGGTTGTGATCGTGACAGGAGCAGGGGTGACTGTCAGCGTCCCCTCATTTTTCGTGACGTTCGTAAACCGGTCGGTCACGTCATTCCCGTCCGCGTCATAGATCGTATACGAGGAAATGGCATTGGCGCTGCTTCCCGCGTCTGTCTGGCTTCCGGAAACAGAAGCTTTCAGAGTGAATCCGTCCGGAAGACCTTCCGCCTTCACTGATCCGTCGGTCAGTGCTGTCCCGTCATAGGTCTTCTCCGCGGACGCTGTCGTCAGTGTCACCGGGTCGTCATAGGTCGGTTCTTCTTTCGCCTTCGTCACCTTCAGAGTCCCGAGGTTCTCCGTGACGCTGTAGTTCCCGCTCTTTGTACTCTGCCAGTTTATCGTATAGGTATTCGCAGAAGTACCCTCTTCTGTCCTCGATCCTGTCGCTGTTACAGACGCGGTCTCACCGTTTACCAGGCCGGTCAGGCTCGCTTCACTGTTTGTCAGAGGCTCACCGTCATATTCCTTCTCTGCAGATCCCGTCGTGACTGTCAGCGGCGCAGCTGTTACCGTCAGCGTCCCCAGTTCTTCCGTTACGATATAGTTGTTCGGGTTGGCATTTCCCCAGTCGATCTCGCAGGTATTCGTGCTCTGACCCACATCTGTCTGGCTCCCCGTCGCCGTTACTTTGATCGAGGGGTCGATCCGCACACTGGTATAGTGCGCTTCTTCATTCCCAAGCGCCCGTCCGTTATAGTTCGTGATCGTCGTGTCGATATGGATCTTCACATTGGTGGAATCCTGCATCAGACGGTCCGCCGCGCTCTCATCGATCGTAAGGTCGCTCTGCTCCGTCTTGCGGCTGTTATCTTCCTCCAGCTCTTCGATCCTCTTTACCAGGATCTCTTCGTCCCAGCCGGTATCTCTGCAGGCCTGTGCCCTCAGATCCGGGTTGTCTGCGTACAGGCGAAGCAGTTCCTCCGGGATCTCCTCCTCCGTCATATCCTCGATGCGGAATTCGATACTCTGTTCACCGTTCTCATCATTCAGGTATACGGTCAGTTTCTTTCCTGCCGGCAGCTCGATCTCACGAATCTCCTCCGTCAGCGGATTCGTGCCGTGCACCCACGTCGTACCGCACACGCCGTACAGCACCTCCGTCCCAACCGAGGCGGTCTGGACATATGCCGTATCTCTCCAGAGGGGTTCTCCCGGGTCATATCCCGGGACCGTGCTGGTCTTCGTCTCCGGTGCTGTCAGCGGTGTTCCGTCATATACTTTTGTCGCGCTCGCCGTCCAGATTGTCAGCGGCGCCGGGTCCACGGTCAGTTTACCGGAAACGGTCCTGATATTCGTGAAATGGGATGTGACATCCTCCCCGCGGCTGTTGAAGATCGCGCGGCGGCTGATCGGGTTCTCCCCTGTTCCTGCGTCTGTCTGGCTCCCGCCCGCAGATGTCTGGATCGTAAAGTCCGTAGGCAGGCCGTATACCAGTACATCGGAGGGACGCGTGAGCGGGCTTCCGTCATACAGCTTGCTCGCGCTCTGCGCCACCAGTGTCACGGTCTCATCCCAGGTCCAGTCTCCGTCTGCCGCAAACAGGTCCTCTGTCCTTTCCAGGACATCGCTCGCGTTTTGTACACGCTTTATAACAACAGGATCCCTACGGACCTGGTCACTCACAAAACCGGCGATATCTCCGGCTGTCATGGCTTTCATCTCGGGTTCCTTGTCGGACCTTGCGTTCCCGTCCTGGTCGACCAGAACGAGCTTGTTCCCGGCAGATACCGGTACCTGATGCTCTTCCCCGTTCCCGTCTGTATATGACACCTCCGCAATCCCTTCCAGCACGCCGATCGTCGAGATCCTTCCCTCTTCGGATTCTGGGTCAGGCTGGTCCGTTGCATATACGATCGTACCGCGGATGCCGACCGCCATCGTGGATGTCTGGATATCCAGACTCTCATTCTCGTCCAGTTTTTCCTGCACGTCCAGGAACAGACTCCCTTCCGTAAGCGTCAGGACCAGTTTCTTCCCTGCCTGCATAAACTCTACGCGGCTCTCCTCATCCAGAGACAGGATCTTGCTGTCATCCAGGCTGACGGAAGCGCTGCTCTCTTTATCCGTGACCAGTGCCTGTCCGCTGTCAAAGCGCATGTTCTCCATGATAAAACCGGGATTGCCGTCCTCATCCTCAACACTGACTTCTCCTTCATAATGGATCAGGCGTATCGTGGATGCCGCATCGCTATCCACGCTCTCAGCATAAGCTGTCTGCACTCCGGCACATGAAAATAACAGTGCAGAAACAATCAGGCTCAGATAATATGACCGTTTCATTTTCATAATAAATAATCCTTTTCAATATATAAGACGATAATAAATACCGTGTAATCCAGCGCACATTAAACTTATCCAGAATATATATTACCATAGCTCATGATGAAAAAGAAGCAAAACTCTGCCCCAGGCCGAAAGCAAAACTCTGCCCCAGGCCGAGCTATGAAAAAACCGTATCCGAAAACAGATCGGATACGGTTTTTTCATGGAGTAGACGAGAGTCGAACTCGTGTCCGAAAGCCGGTCCACCGTCCTTCTACTATCATAGTCGGTTCTTTATGATTCCCC
>CADCOU010000259.1 GCA_902803155.1 uncultured Lachnospiraceae bacterium
CAGGCGAGAGCGCCGCATTACGCTTTTCTGCATGAAAATGGAATCTCAATCGTAATGATTGTGCAAAGTCCATACTTGCTGTAAAGATGAATATGATAGCTGTCGCCGTAGATCAGCCGCAGCCGCTTGTTTGTATTCAGCAGACCGATGTGCTCATCCGGCGCAGAGCCTTCCTCCATCCGTGAACGCAGCTCGCTCAGCCGCTGCGGCGGGATTCCCGCGCCGTTATCAAGAACGCAGACTGACAGCAGCTCTCCCTTCCTGCGGATCTTGACCTTGATCTGCCCGGTTCCCTCTTTTTCCTGGATTCCGTGCTTGAAGCAGTTCTCAAGAAGCGGCTGGATAAACAGCTTCGGAACCTCAGCGCCAGTCACGTCTCCGTCATATTCCCAGAACATCCGGTACTTGTTCTGATGACGGATCTGCTGAATGGCAAGGTAGCATTTCGTGTACTCAATCTCCTCTTTCAGGGTCACCATGCTTCCCGGATCAGAAAGACAGTACTGCATGATCCGGGACAGGTTCTCCACCATCAGATTCACAGTATTGTAGCCGCCGGAAAGTTCCATAGCCTTCCAGTTGATCGTTTCCAGCGTATTGAACAGGAAGTGCGGATTGATCTGGGACTGCAGAGACCGCAGTTCAAAAACCTGTGCCTGATAGTTCCGCTCGGCAAGCTGCCGTTTCATATCGTTGTTGCGCAGGAAAATCTGCAGGATATTCTGGGAGATCTGCTCGTACTCATTACGCGGCTCACTTGAGCTCTCCGCGACAACCCCCTGCGTCTCGTACTTGTCCAGGATATCTATGATCTGCATGATCTGCCGCTTCCTGCTGCTGGTAAACTGCCACGCGATGGCGACAGATACCGCAATGATCAGAAGGATCAGACCGATGGCCGTGGCAGCCATCGCAGAAGATATGACCCGGATCTCCTGCGGGCTGACGGAAACGATCCTCAGTCCATAGCGCGGCAGTCCGGTCTTGCTCATATAATACTGCGTCTGACTGATCCGCCTTGTCATGCGTGTCTTCGAGTCCGATATGAACTCCCGAACTGCCTGGGCGATGCTGTCCGCCCCGCCGGCAGAGGAGAGATAGATTTGTCCGTCATCCCCTAATACAAGGAGCACCTGCCCAGGCATATTGGTCAGATTGCTCAGCATGTCTTCCAGATATTCCTTGTCCAGGTTCAGCGTGATGACGCCGTCGTTTTCGGAAACGCCCGGAGTGTGCAGCATGCAGTTGATCGACAGGATCTCTTTGCTGCTCTTTTCAAAGGGATATCTTCGGATGCTTCTCGTAACTGCCCAGATATCATCCTCTCCCGTGTAGCCTTCCATGTACAACTGCCAGTCTTTATCGAAAAAGCGCTCCTTCTCCACCACGCCAAGCTCGGAAGCAATCATTTTTTCATACCCGAAATAGTATACATACGCCGAATACAGATAATCCTGCGTGTTTACCGGCGTATTGATGTAATTCGTTATGAAGGGAACACTCTGCTGCATCTCATAATTGAAAGAGTCCGAGCGCAGGATCTCCTTGGTCCTGGCGATCACGGTCGGAGATGTGCTGAAGCTGTGATGAAACAGATCCACGTCGCGAAGGATCAGATCCAGGTTGTAGGCAGCACCGCTCAGCGCGTTTTCATTGTTGTTGTTGATGTCCGTCCGGAGGAATCGCGAGATCAGAGAGAATATAAACAGCCCCAGGACGATCACGGCAATCGTCATGGGGACAAGAACGATCAGAAAATTAGTATGCCAGAGCTTACGTTTCATGATTCAGTTTCCCCAATCTGTACTCTCTGGGGCTTATCCCGTAGTACTTTTTAAAGATCCGGGCAAAGTTCTTGGCATTGCTGTAGCCAAGTTTTTCACTGATGTCATATGTTCTGACATTCATATCCATCAGCATTCTGGCCGCTTCTTCCATCTTGATCCGGATCAGGTAGTCCTGGAATCCGACTCCCGTCTCTTTCACAAACAGTGTGCTGAAATAAGAAGGGCTGAGTCCGACATAAGCGGCGATCGACTCTAGGCTGGCATCGGCGTAGTTCATTTTCATATAGGAAACCGCCAGTTCCACCGTGCTCTGTCTGTAAGCCCGGGAGTTCTCTTCACTCTCCGCCTTTTCAGCATTTCTGTCCAAATAGGTTTTCAGCCGCTGGAACAGCGTGATGAGTTTCTTGTATTCCGTAGGCTTAAGCATATAGTCAAATACACCATGCCGCAGAGCGGATCTGGCGTATTCAAAATCGCTGTGGGCACTGAGAAGGATGATCTGGCAGTCAATTCCGCTCTCCCGGATTTTCTCGACCAGAGTAAGGCCATCCATAACCGGCATCCTGATATCCGCAAGGACTACGTCGACCTGTTCCCGATGCCGGAGCAGGTACTCCATGGCTTTTTCCCCGTTCTCGGCCTGCCCGGCAACCTGAAAGCCCAGCATCTCCCAGGGAAAGAAGGAGACCAGGCCGTTGCGGATCTCGTATTCATCATCCACGATATACACATTATACATAAACGGTTCTTATCCTTTTATACTCCCGGCCACGATCCCATCTACAAAGTACTGCTGCGCCACGAAGAATAAAACCGTACAGGGAATAATACACACAAGAGACATGGCAAGAATTGTATTCCATTCCACGCGGGACGCAGAATCCAGGTTCATGCGCAATGCAAGAGAAACGGGATATTTTCTTACGCTGTTAATATACACCAGCGAATTGAAAAAGTCATTCCAGGTCCACATCGACTGGAAGATGATGACTGAGAAGATCGCCGGCTTGCACAGCGGGATCATAACATCCGTCCAGATCCGGAAGGAACTGCAGCCGTCGATCTTGGCCGCCTCATCCAGTTCCCGGGGAATGCTGCGCATGAACTGGATCACCATATAGACAAAAAACGGATATCCGGCAAAGACCGCAGGTACGATAAACGGCAGGTACGTGTCAATCCATCCCAGGTTCTTGAACAGAATGTATCTGGGGATGATGATCACCGTACTGGGCAGCATCATGGTTCCAATCATGACATAGAACCAGAATTTTTTCAGCGGAAAGTCAAAGCGGGCAAAGCCATAGCCGACCCAGAGGCTGGAGATCACCGTGAAGACTACGGTCGGGACGACCATCCTGCATGTATTGAGCAGGAATCTCCCGTATGTAAACTGTCCGCTCCCTCTCCAGCCGATCTTATAAGAATCCAGGACCCATTTCTTCGGAAGCAGGGATGCAGAGCCGAAGATCTCATCATTGGGCTTGAAAGAGGCAAAGAACAGGTATACAAGAGGGTATACCATGACCACTGCAAGAAGGATCAGAAACAGATAGATAAACAGCTTTCTCCGATTTGTTTTCTTATTCATGCCCCTTCCCCCGTTACTCATCTTCATAGTGAACCAGTTTTCTTGAAAAAGCGAAAATACATCCTGTTATCGTAATGATGATGACAAACAGCACCCACGACTGGGCCGACGCATATCCCATCTTAAAGAACTGGAATCCGTTCTGATACAGCATCATTCCGTACAGATAAGTCTTCTTCAGCGGACCTCCGTTGGGCGTGATGACAAACGCCGCTGAGAAATCCTGGAACAGCTGGATCATCTGCATCACGAAATTGAACAGGATGATCGGTGACAGCAGCGGGAGTGTGATCCGGAAGAATCGCTGCAGAGCACCGGCGCCGTCGATCCTGGCAGATTCGATCACTTCCGGTGATATGTTCTTCAGCCCCGCCAGGAAAAGAACCATGGAGGATCCAAACTGCCAGATCTGCAGCAGGGCTACGATAAACAGCGACGTTGCAGGGTTCCCGATCCAGTCAAACGCCTCAAAGCCGAAAACACCGAGGATATTGTTCAGCATTCCGTCCTTCATAAATATGAAACGCCACAGGATCGAGACCGCCACGCTGCCGCCAAGAATGGACGGCAGATAATAGAGTGTGCGGAAGATACCGATCCCCCTGATCTTCTGGTTCAGAATGACCGCAATGATCAGGGCAAACACCAGCTTTCCCGGGAGCGCATAGAGCACATACATGAATGTGACCCCAAGGGATTTGAAAAAATAGGGATCATTCGTGAAGGCCTGGATATAGTTCTTCAGGCCTATGTAATGCGGCTCCTTCAGCATGGAAAAGTCCGTAAATGAATAGATGAAGGATACGACCAGCGGATAAAGCTGAAGCGCGAAAAAACCAAACAGCCACGGCGCGATATAGACGTACCCCTCAAAGCGTTTCCATCGTTTCTTCATAGATGCTCCCATCATTTACAACAGGGCTTTGCATTGCTGCAAAGCCCCTCACAACGTCTGTCTGCTTCATCTGTCTGCGTTTCTGCAGAGGGAATCCCGCAGATCAGCTGTTCTTCAGCGTCTCCAGCTTCTCTTCGGTCCTCTGGATCATCTCATCAGCGGCATCCTCCGGTGAGATCTGCTTGTAGAGAACCCGGGCGATGATATCCAGGCTGATCGCGGTCACTTCCGCGTTGTCGCTCAGACCATTCTGCGGGGTGCCTGCATTCGCGACTGCGATGCTGATGCCCTCAGCCATCGCCGCGTTCAGCATGCCCGCCTCCTGCAGCTGCGTGCGCTGACGTTCTGTGGGCGGCACGCCTCTGCAGTCTGCGAGGATCGTGGTCGCTTCTTCATCGTTGACCATCCAGTTGATAAACTCTGCCGCTTCTTTCTTGTGCTCTGATCCGGTGTAGATCGTAGCGACCATGGACGGCTTGCAGTTGATCCCGGTCTCGGCCGCGCCTTCGTTGACGGGGATTCGGCATACGCCGATATCCACATTGTCATTGAGCAGCTGCTGAAGGTCGGAGACCCAACGGATGCAGAGTGCTGCCTGACCGTTGACCCATACCGGGTTCTGGTCGATCTTTCCGTCGAAAGTCGCTGTCTCGTTCAGCGGCTGGATGATTCCGCGGTCACTCAGTTCGATCAGATAGTTGTATGCATTGATCAGAGACTCTCTGGTAAACCCGATCGTAAAGTCAGGATTCAGGAAGTATCCGCCGTACTGCTGGATCACATAAGGACGGAAAATATTCTTTTCCAGCGTATTCGGATCCGTATGCAGGAAGATGCCGTCCGGATTCGCTTCCTTATACTGTTCTCCGAGTGTCAGGATATCGTCCCATGTCAGCTCAGTAGAGGAATCGATCTCGATCCCGGCTGCTTCCAGCGCCTTCTTGTTATACATGGTCGTGTATCCGTTCAAACCAAGCGGAAGGGCCTCCAGACGGTCGCCGTTCATGCACCAGCCCGCGAGATAATCCGCGTCATAGGTGCTCATGTCGATGATGTCAGTGTAGTCATTCAGATCCTCAAGCAGCTGTCCCTGCATCGCAAAATCCTCGATCCAGGGCTGATCGATCTGGATGATATCCGGGGCAGTTCCGCCGGCAAATTGTGTGACCAGCTTCTGATAGTAGGTATCAATCGAGCTGTACTCTCCCTCGATCGTGATGTTGGGATGCAGCTCATGATAACGCTCGAACGCGGCGAGCGTCTTCTCATGACGGGCCTCCGCGCCCCACCAGGAAAAGCGCAGAACGATGTTCTCTCCGTCATCTGCGTAAGCCGCAGCAGCGCCCATGCCGGCGGTCATAGTCAGCGCCAGACCAAAGGCAACAATCTGTTTGAATCTCCTGTTTGCCATAACAACACCTCCTTGAATGGCATAGCATCTTTGAGACTAAAAAAAATATATCATCTCCGTTATTTCCGCATAATCCGCTTTATGTTTCGAATTAGTCTCTTTTTTATAAGAATCCGTCCGTCTGGATTCTTTTCTTCCTGTGATGGTATCCTTTCTTACGCTTTGGGGCATGTTTTCAATGCGTCCGTAAAACGTGAGTGTTTACAGTGTTTTTGGCTTGATACCATAATGATGCCGGAGGCAGATGTTGCATGAAGCATATTCTGATCGGATGTTCACAGACAAAGGAGGATTCTGAGAATGAATAATAAAGAAAAATACCGTGGGATCGTACCCCCTCTCCTGACGCCGCTCCTGGATCCGGCAACATTGGACAGGGAAAGTTATGCAGAGATGGTGAACTATGTGATCGAGGCAGGCGTACATGGCGTATTCCCCATGGCGTCCAGCGGAGAATCCGTTCATAACGCGCGTTCCGTCTGGAAAGAGGCGAATCAGCTCTGCATCGAGGTAACGAATGGCAGGGTGCCGGTTTACTGCGGTGCTATCGCACCTTCAACCGCCGCCTGCATCGAGAATATCAAATATCTGGAAAGCATCGGCGCCGAGGCTGCGGTCGTGACCCCGCCCTTCTATACATCGAACCTTCTGCAGTCCGAGATCAGACGGCACTTTGAAGCTATCCTTGACAACACCAGCATCAATCTGTGCATCTACAATATGCCCGGACTTACAGGCGGGATCGAGATCGCTCCGGATACCATCGCGCAGCTGGCAGAACATGACCGTGTGATCCTGTATAAAGACTCCTGCATGAACCTTGATCATCATCTGAGGAATCTGATGAAGCTGAAGGATAAGGATATCTCTGTGCTGGTCGGCGGAGAAGAGCTGTGCTGCACCAGTATGATGTACGGCTCCCAGGGCAATATCTCCGGCCTGGCCGTCGCCTTCCCGAAACTGTTCCTGGAAGCGTATGATGCGGCTATGAACGGAGATCTGCAGAAGAGTGTCGAAGCTCAGTTCAAGATTCTCCGGCTGAAGGATATCAACCATGCCGGTCCTTCTGAGTTCAGCATGATGAAGTATTCGCTTGTAACTGTCGGCATCGGAACAGATCAGAACTGCTATCACACAGAGCCGGCCACACCGGAACAGAAGGCTGTCGCGGATGCGATCGCCCGGGAGTTCATGTCCTACCACTGATGAATGTGAAGATGCTGTATGCCCTGACACGATCGTGTCAGGGTCAAATTATTTACCCATCGGAGGAGCGGTCCGGTGTCTGACGGCGTTCTTCCGGCACACAATACCAGGGAGGCAGATTATGAAGCGTATCACCTTGAGCGATCAACTTAGTTTCTCAAATATCATCCAGGGATTCTGGAGGCTTGGCAGCTGGAATTATACACCTCAAAAAGTCGCAGAGAATATCCGTGAATGCCTGGATATGGGCATCACAACCTTCGACACCGCTGAGATCTATGATGATACGGCATGCGAATCTCTTCTCGGAGAAGCCTTCGCTACGGATCCTTCCCTCCGGGGCCGCATCGAGCTGGTCTCCAAGACCGGCATCTACAAACAGGAGATCGACGGTTCGCCCTTCGTCTACTACAACACCCGGTATGACAGGATCATGGAGTCCTGCAAAGCGGCCCTGAAGCGGCTTCATACAGATCACCTGGATCTGTACCTGATCCACCGGGAAGATGCCTGCATTGATTTCGAGCAGACAGCCAGGGCGCTGACCGACTTGAAGAAAGATGGCCTGATACTGGAAGCCGGCGTGTCCAACTTTGATCCCATGAAGTTTGACTGCCTGCAGCAGGCAATGGGCGGAACGCTGGTAACGAACCAGATCGAATGGAATCCGGTATGCTTTGAGCATGTGAATTCCGGCATGATCGATTATCTGACGCTCCACCGGATCCATCCGATGATCTGGTCTCCGCTGGCGGGCGGCAGGCTTTTTACAAGTTCCGAGGAAGTCTGCACAAAGGCAATGGCAAAGATCCGCGCCATCGCGGAGAGGCACCAGACCCAGCCGGATGTGATCGTCTACGCCTGGCTGATGCATCATCCGGTCGGAGCCATGCCGATCTGCGGTTCCCGCAATCCGGAGCGGGCAAAGCTTGCCGTACAGGCAGCTGAGATAGAGCTGGAGCATTATGAGTGGTATGAGATCTACAGCGCAAGCGGTCAGCAGGTAATCCGATGACCCGTTTCGGAACCCGCCCTGGCAGATTGCATCCACGCTCAGAGGAAGACGCTATGATCGATCAGTACGCAGGACTCCCTATCTCACTTGATCCCGTAACAGGGGAACTGGCATTCCATGACGGCCTGATATGTGACGGTTCCTCCTCTAAGAAAGTCGGCCAGATGACCGGACTTTACGCGGATATGAATCTTACCGACCCCGGGGCGCTTGTCTACAGAGCGTACCGAAACATCCGTTTTCCGGAACATGACGCGCTGTTCAGCGACATGGATATCCGGTATGATATCACTGTGATCCTTCCCGGAACAGTGAACGGAGAATTCCACAAAACCTCCGGACATTTCCATGGATGCGGCCCCGGAAAAAAGGTTCCTTACACAGAGGTATATGAGGTGATTGCAGGTGAGATCATTTTTATCCTGCAGCATAATACGGACTTTATGTCCGGACATGACAACTGCGACAGTGTGCTGGCTGTCCATGTGAATGCCGGACAGGCGATCGTTATTCCTCCCTTCTGCGGGCATGGATCCATCAACCCTGCAGGTTCCGTCTCCGCCTTCAGCAACCTGGCAGTGACCTCCTGTCCGCTCCACTATGATCCTATATCGCGAAACAAAGGACTTGCGGCACGGATCATGAAATACGGCGAAGGATTCACCGCCGTTCCGAATGACTCCTACCCTGCTCTTCCGGCGGTCTCAGTCTGTGTTCCGGAGGAAGCGCCTCACCTGGGCATCTCTTTTGGAGTTCCCTGCTATCGCAGGTTTGTCGATGATCCGGATATCTTTTCGTATCTGACCCATCCGGAAAAGTACAGCGGATCATCGGTGCAGAAGCTCCAAATAGTCAGACATGAGAGCGCACAGTAAGCATGAAATGAATGGAGGTGCACATGAGATTGCAGATCGCGGTTGACATCGCAGACACAAACAGGATCCTGCAGATCGCAGGACAGATTCACGATGTTATCGATATCTTTGAAGTAGGAACGCCGGTCATCATGAAGGAAGGCATGGTTCCCGTGCGGGCGCTGAAAGCGGCATTCCCCCAGATGACTGTCCTGGCGGATTCAAAGATCATAGACGGCGGAGCGATCGAGTGTGAAGATATCTGTCTCGCCGGCGCGGATATCATAACCGTGATCGCTCTCTCCGATGATGCGACCATACTGGAAGTTGTGGAGACGGCACACCGCTTCGGACGAAAAGTAATGGCAGACCTGATCTGCGTACAGGACATACAGGGCCGCGCCAATCAGTTGATTTCAATGGGCGTAGATATCATCGCGGTCCATACCGGGGTGGATATGCAGCGCTCCGGAAGAACCCCGCTGTCCGACC
>CADCOU010000260.1 GCA_902803155.1 uncultured Lachnospiraceae bacterium
GCACCTGCATCGAGGAGGCGATCTCTCATAATGCCGCAGGCATTCTCCTGATCACCTGTCAGCCGGACAACGACGTCTATTTCAGAGAACATTTTATCCATTACCAGATACCGGTCGTTTTCATGGAACGCGAACCGGTCCATCTGTCAATCAACTATGTTGGCTTCCGCAATTACGACAGCTTCTACCGGCTGACGGAAGATCTTCTGCAGAAAGGGTACCGCAATATTGCGCTCATGTGCGGCTCTGTGCGGTTCTCATCCGAACAGCAGTGCGTGCAGGGAGTATACGATGCAATGGAGAATTTTGAAGCCGGTCTTACTCCCTCAGCCGTATGTATCACGAACCTGAGCAGGGAGGATGCTTTCAACAGTTTCATGAAGTCTTTTGCGCAGTCTCTTCCTGAAGTACTGATCTCCACCAACCGTGAAGTGGCAAACGCTCTGCTTGTCGCACTTGATTATATGGGCGTATCCCTTCCCGAAGACATGCTTCTGATCAGCTATTCGGAGGAGGCATGGTCGGATCTCAATATCCGGTCCGGAATCTGTACCATCCCCCGCTCCAGTTCCTCACTTGGTGAAAGAGCCGCGCGCATTCTTCTGCAGAACATACAGAACCCGGCCCTTTTTGAACAGACTACAGCTGAACTGGATGTAGATCTTGCGCTTACCCTTTCCCGTATCCCTGTCAAATCAGAGCCCATGAAGCGTCCGGAGAGTCAGGCAGTCCCTCCCGTGCAGCATTCCCGGAAGCTCCGCTTCCTCGCCATCGGCAATCCGACCGTAAAGGCGCTTGAGCTCCTGACCGGCCACTTCACAAGGGTGAACGGAATCGAAATAGAATATACATTTCTTGCCCAGAATGAGCTCTTCCGCATGATGTCCAGAGATCTCGAAACGCTCACAAAAGATTTTGACCTTTATACATATGACGTTCCGTGGCTTGAATATATGGTCCAGAATACCTGTCTTGGGGATATCACCGATTTTGCGGAGAGCAGCCATTTCCGCAAGGAGACTCTGATGCAGGAAAGCCTGAAAAACTGCCGCTTTGAAAACCGGTATTACGGCATCCCCCTCATCGGTGGGACAATCCTGCTGTTCTTCAGAAATGATCTTTTCACAAGCCGCCAGCTGAGGGAGGAATACTATCGGCAGACCGGTTTTTCCCTGCACCCTCCCTACACCTGGACGGAATTCAATGAGACAGCGGCGTTCTTTACAAGATCCATCACACCGTCTTCGCCCACTGAGTTCGGCACATCCTTCGCCGGTAATATAGATGAAGAGCTGGCGCCTGAACTGCTGATCCGTTTATGGGCATACGGAGGCCGCCTTTGGGACAGCTATAACCGCCCGACTTTTGACACGAAAGAGAACCGCCAGGCATTTAACAGCATCCTGAGCACACTTGCCTGTACATCCGACGGGGATCTGCATTCTTCCATTCATAAAACGGTCCATGATTTCTGCCACGGAAAGACCGCCATGCTGATCACCTACTCCGAATTTGCCCAGGAGATCAGCCGCTCACTTGAGGAGTACGCCGGTGCAGGCATTGCTGCGAGCATTATTCCGGGAGGCCGTCCCGCGAGTGTCGGCTGGAATATCGGGCTGAACCCGTTCTCAAAATACCAGGATGACGTGTATAGCTTTTTTTCCTGGATCCTTCAGGTTGATACCAGTTATTATCTGACGATTCTGAACGGCGCTTCTCCGGTGAAAGCGCCTTATCACAATGTCCAGCTTCAGAAGCTTTACCCCTGGCTCTCCTGCGTTGAAGAAAGCCTGCGCTATTCCGTCCGGCGCAACAGTCCTTATCGTGTGCACAATCTGGTCCTTCCATCGAACGAAATAGAACACATTTTATGCCAGGCTTTTCGAAAGGCCGTGTGCAAAAAAGCTTCTGTGCCGGATGCGCTCCGGGAAGCACAGGATCATGCAGACCATCTTTTCCGGACCTATGGTTATCCCACGATCCGGAAACTGAATCTCGGCCGGTGACCTCCTTTCATGATGATCAGAGATGGAGCTGCGCCGTGAAGCTGCCTTCTACGTCGCTCCAGTTCTTTTCAGCATATTCGATCAGCGTCACGGCCTGTTCATAGGACATTTCCGGAAGGAAAAAGAACAGCCGGGCA
>CADCOU010000261.1 GCA_902803155.1 uncultured Lachnospiraceae bacterium
AAGTGATGATCAGCTTGTCCGTATCAAACTTCGGATCGGCCAGGTGTTCCGGGTTCAGTTTTGCAGACGGATTCCGGTCATATTCCAGAATCGGATATTCTTTTCTTTCCATAAAGCCACCTTCATTATTGTTCCTACACTGCGGAAGTCCCTTTACCATGGAAACCAGGGTCCATTCGCTGCTTCCCCTGCACCGCACACCAACTGCCGCTCTGCCTCAGATCCGTATCGTCAGCACGTTCAGTCCCAGGATATTCTGGTATTCCACTTCGTCTGCGGTCGCATTGATCACACGGATCCCTACGTTCCTGATCATGTCTTCCTGATCGATTATCTCTCTTCGTTCTGCCGAATCAAAGGGCTGGCAGTCATCCTTGATCCGCAGGATCATCTTGTCCTCTTTATGTGCCACTCGGATATCGATGGAATGTTTTTTCTTATCCTTGCGGAATCCGTAGTTCACTACATTGCCGGCCATCTCTTCCAGGAACAGACCGGAGAGATAGGAACGGCGCCAGTCGATCCCCCTTTCCAGGCAGAAACTCTGGACATTTTCCGAGACAGCGACGACTTCCTCCATGCTCCGGACTGACAGATCCATCCGGTCCTCCGGCGGTACTCCAAACTCCGGGGGAATCACCATCATCTCTTCCATGTTCCGTGGCAATCGCCTGTTCTTCAGGACCGAGTACCCGACCAGGTACAGCACCGAGACGACGCCGTTCAGGACATTTGCGATATAGACACTGTTCATCCCGATGAATGGGATCAGGATGGCGGTAAATACCGACACGCTGACCATCCCGTCCAGTACCTCCAGTATGTTGACCATCAGGTTCCGGTCTACCGTCTGGTTATAGCAGCTGAAATGCGTCCGAATGACTGCCAGCGGCATGCACAGCGGCAGTATGCGGAATCCCCATACCGTCATCATATAGACGGGGTCGGAGGGATCCTGGTAATACAGCCGGGTCAGAGGAACCGCCAGGATAATGACCAGCGCACTGACCGCGCACATGAGCGGGAAGAACCGATCATTCAATCTCCAGTTCCACTCTCTGCAGGTGATACCGCCTCACCAGCTCCATCCCATAGTCTACGCCGGAATCAAGCTGATCTACTGTGTGGGCGTCTGTGTTGACGATCACGCGGATGTTCTTCTCAGCGGCCATCTCCCAGAACTGGTAACGCGGGTAAATGATATTGCTGTAGCCTCTTGCCTTCGTCTTCCATACCCCGCTCGTGTTGATCTCCAGGATGGTATCATGCTCTGCCGCGGCGTCGATGATCTCCTTCGCCGCACTCTGGACGTCCCTGTCCCATCCCTTCGCGCCTTCTCCTGCTTCGATGGTCCTGCCGAACAGGTCCGGATGGGCGCAGAAAGCAAAGATGCCGCTTTCGATCATTTTCACATACAGGTCCGTGTATATGCGAAGCTCACTGACCCCGAACGGCTTATCCGAGAAGGCATCCATCAGGTCCAGCCGGCCCTTCATCCCGTGGATGGAACCTACGATGTAGTCCAGCTTCAGTTCTTCAAGATAGTATTCCTGGAAGCACTTCTCATCGGAGGGGTCATAATCGCACTCCACCCCGCAAAGGATCTTCACCCCATATTTCCCGTCAAGCCTGCGGCACAGATCGACATAACCCGGAATATCCTTTTTCGCCATACGATACGGGTTTTCCTCTCCGGGAATAAATGCATGATCGGAGAATCCCAGTTTGGCCATGCCCAGTTCTGCAGCCCTCTTCGCATAGTCCCCGATATCGCCCTCCGCATGTCCGCAGCGATAGGTATGGGTATGATAATTGTTCCAGGTTTCCGTATTTGCTTCCACTATCCTGATCATATGTATAATTCCTTCTGTATCTTAATCTTATTCAGCCAGCCTGCTCAGCGCTTCTGTATAGACCCTAAGTGTGTCATCGTCAAACAGTGCCCACTCCACTAAGTCAAATGCTCCCGGGTTGGCCTTCGTGAATTCATGGACTGTACCTACGGCGATCTCCGCTGCCTGTTCTTTCGGGTAACTGTAGACGCCTGTTGAGATGGACGGAAATGCAATGCGCCGGATGCCGTTCTCTACTGCGAGCTGAAGCGAATTCCGGTAACAGTCGGACAGGAGCTTCGGCTCATTCCGCCTTCCGCCATACCATACAGGACCGACGGTATGAATGACGTACTTACACGGGAGGTTGTATGCGCCGGTGATCTTCGCTGCTCCGGTTGCACAGCCGTTCAGGCCGCGGCACTCTTCCAGGAGCCTGCGTCCGGCGGCTCTGTGGATCGCCCCGTCCACGCCGCCTCCGCCAAGCAGGCTGTTATTTGCCGCATTAACTATGGCATCCACATCCGTCAGCTTCGTAATATCCGCCCTGATCATACGGATCTCAGTCGGCTTCTCTTCATTACTCTTCAACATAGTTTTACCTCTTTCGACCTGCTTTACAGTTTCCGGATTCCCAGCACTTTCTGTATACCTTTCTCTTCCGCCTCCGGGAAATGCATTCTCACCTGTGCCTGTATCTTCTGCCAGGATGCTTCCGGATCGTCAGAATACTCAGAAGTCACGAAGCTCCGCCCCCACTTGGTCTCGGGCGTTTCCACGACTGCAATGTGCCAGCCGTAGGACTCCCCCTTCTTATTCTTCTTCTGCCTGAAATCAGAGAGTAGAAGGTAGGTCTGCATCTGGAGCTCCGTCAGGACGCCGTCGAAGTTTTTTTCCCCGCCTGCTTTTCCGAATCCGGCAAGGGCCTTTATCTCAAAGGACATAAGCGATCGTCCCCTGGCTTCCTCGTCCGGTTCCAGAACATCCATGATCTTTTTCGCCCTGCGGCTTGCCTTCCCGTCCTCATAAAGGGAATCAAAGTCATACCCGTTCCTCCGGTAATTGGCAAACATGGGGAAGAAGTCCCTGGAAATGAAACCTGCGCTGCGTCCGAAGAACTTCCCGTACGCGATATCCGGCCGGCGGGCCAGGATCATGCGCCATTCCCACGGATCCGTAACTTCGTCACCGCTCCACCAGCCATCTGCCGGTACATGCTCCTCCACGGAGAATCCGGAGATGGAATTGGAAAACAGCGGAAGGAAACCAATCTTATGGACAAGACTGACTGCGGCTTCCGCATTCTTCAGGATAGTGGGATCATCCCTGTCACAGCCCAGCATGATCCATTCACCGTTCACGGTCTCCATGACTGCTCCTTCCATAGATGGTCATATCCACGCCGGTATCCCTGATCAGGATCGAGGATGGCATGTTCCAGAGCTTTGCCGTTATATATACGTCACCTGCCGCGCCGCAGATGTTCCCTGCCTGCAGGAACCATATGATCCAGAACCAGTCCCTCGGGACAGTAAGCGTCAATACGCCAAAGATGATCCCCCACACGACAAGCGGTGCCAGGGCGATACAACGGTAGGAACTCTTATCAAAATAGTCTTCATGGCTTCCGGCAAAGGCATATAACCCGGTGAAACCAAACTCTACTTTCCTGCCGCCTACAGCTTTCATAACCGCGCCATGCGTCAGTTCATGAAGAACCATATAGGCGATATAAGCAGCCATCAGTACTCCGAGCCGGATAAAATACCTGCTCACGGAATTCATATCAAAGAATTCTTTGATCGGGATGATGAAATGTCCGATGAGGACCACAACAGCCATGGCGATGACGGCTCCTCCATTAATCTTCGCGGCAGTCTTCTTATCCGTCTGCATGTTGACCTGGAGTATCTCTTTATAACCTTCCGGTAAAGAATAATACGCTTTCATTATTATGTCCCTCAGTTCTTTACTATCTTTGTCCCCGCCCAGATCGCGGCAATGACACCAGCCAGCATCACGATCCCACCGACCGGCTGATTCCACAAAGCCACCGCTGCGCCTGCAGCTATGGCCACACTGACC
>CADCOU010000262.1 GCA_902803155.1 uncultured Lachnospiraceae bacterium
AGACGGTGGTCATTTCCCGCAGTCGCCACGGAGAGTCTCAAAAGGTCCTGATAGTCGTCCACTGCCTGAATGACGGCGCACAGGAACAGGAGGAACTGGGCGTTCTCATACGGAGTGTCTCCGGGGGCGAGCAGGTTGACGCCGGTGTCTGTTGCCATAGACCAGTTGTTGTGCTTGCCGGATCCGTTCACGCCCGCAAAAGGCTTCTCATGGAGCAGGCAGACCAGGCCATGTTTTCTGGCGACCTTCTGCATGATCTCCATGGTGAGCTGGTTGCTGTCTGTCGCCACGTTCGTCGTGGAGAAGATCGGCGCCAGTTCATGCTGGGCGGGAGCCACTTCATTGTGCTCGGTCTTGGCCAGGATCCCCAGCTTCCACAGCTCGCTGTTCAGATCTTCCATGAAAGCGATGACTCTCGGCTTGATCGCACCGAAGTAATGGTCATTCAGTTCCTGCCCCTTCGGCGGCATTGCACCGAACAGGGTCCGGCCGGTATAAACCAGGTCCGGCCTCTTCGCGAACATCTCCGCATCGATCAGGAAGTATTCCTGCTCCGGTCCGACGGAGGTCCGGACATTCTTCACTTCCTTGCCGAACAGCTTCAGTACTCTCTTCGCCTGTTTGTTCAGTGCCTGCATGGAGCGGAGGAGCGGTGTCTTCTTGTCCAGCGCCTCGCCCGAGTAGGAACAGAACGCGGTCGGGATACAGAGCGTATGATCCTTGATAAATGCGTAGGAAGTCGGATCCCATGCGGTGTAGCCCCTTGCCTCGAATGTGGCTCTCAGTCCGCCCGACGGGAAGGAGGACGCATCCGGTTCGCCCTTAATCAGCTCTTTCCCGCTGAACTCCATAATGACCCCGCCGTCCGGGGACGGAGCGATGAAACTGTCATGCTTCTCCGCCGTGACGCCGGTCAGAGGATGGAACCAGTGCGTAAAATGAGTAGCGCCGTGCTCTACCGCCCAGTCACGCATCTCAGCCGCAACCGCTTCCGCGATGTCTGTCTCCAGCCTTGCATTCTCGTCGATCGTTTTTCTCAGGGAATTATACACGTCTGCCGAGAGCCTCGCTCTCATCACCCTGTCGTCAAACACCATAGAACCAAACAGTTCCGGTACATTCTGTTTTTCCATAATCTCCTCCCTTTCCGTACGCGTTGCCGTATCTCATGCCCGGCTCCGCATCTCGTGTGCTGGAAACGCATGTGTTCCCGGTCTCATGTGTCTCTATGTCTTTACTCTCCGCTTGCTCCGTAGTTGGCCAGAACCCTGGCGGATGGATCGTTCACATTGCAGCCTTCCCAGTTCCTGTTCGGCATCCAGAAGTCAACCACCATCTCTGACTGTCCGGGATAATGTTTTTCAAAGATATCCCGGTACAGAAGCGATTCCTTGGTAAACGGGCGGGCGTGTTCGTATTTCATCCGGCCTTCTTCATAGGCCTCATCCGAATAGATCTGCTCCGCCAGTTCCACGATATCGTCCTTCAGGGAATGTCCAACCGCATCGGAGAATGCAGCTTTCTCCCTCCACAGGATGCTCTCGGGGATGAGTTTATCCTCCTCAAAGGCATGCCTCAGCAGGTACTTTCCTTTCCCGTACCGGTTGAGCTTCTTCTCCGGGTCGATAGCCATGCAGTATTCCACGAAATCCAGATCTCCGAATGGAACCCTTGCCTCCAGCGAGTTGACGCTGATGCTGCGGTCCGCACGGAGCACGTCGTACATGTGGATCTCCCGGATCCTCTTCTGTGCCTCCTTCTGGAATTCCTCCGCAGACGGCGCGAAGTCCGTATATTTATACCCGAAGATCTCATCCGAGATCTCTCCGGTCAGGATGACCCGGATGTCGGACTGTTCATGGATCGCTTTGCAGACCAGATCCATGCCGAGGGATGCGCGGATCGTTGTGATATCGTAAGTACCCAGCGCCTCGATGACCGGATCCAGCGCCGCCAGTACATCCTCTTTCGATATGATCACTTCATGGTGGTCAGAGTGGATATAGTCGGCGACCTGCTTTGCGTATTTCAGGTCGATCGCATCCACATCCATCCCGATTGCCCAGGTCTGGAGCGGTTTGTCCAGCAGCTTTGCCGCGATCCCGCATACCAGGGAAGAATCCAGCCCTCCTGACAGGAGAAACCCTACGGGCGTATCCGAATCCAGTCTCTTCTTCACTCCTTCGACCAGCCGGTCGTGGATCTGTTTTGAGATCTCCGGCAGATCGTCGTAACTGTATCCGGCGACCTCCGACATATCCCGGTAGCGGATGAACTGTCCGTCCTTAAAGTAGTGTCCCGGCGGGAACGGCATGACCTTTCCGACCAGACTGATCAGGCTCTTCGGCTCGGAGGCGAACACATAGGTCCCATCTTCCCTGATCCCATAGTACAGGGGGCGGATCCCGATGGGATCGCGCGCCGCAATATATTTCTTCTCCCTGCAGTCGTAGAGGATCAGTGCGAATTCCGCATCCAGCATCCGGAACATCTCAGTTCCGTATTCCTGATACAGCGCAGGCAGGATCTCGCAGTCCGAATCACTGATGAAGGAATATCCCTTCGCGATAAGCTGTTCCTTCAGAGGGCGGAATCCGTAGATTTCGCCGTTGCAGACCAGTACGATCTCACTCTCTTCCGGTACTTCATAGCCTTCGTCCGTTTCCTTCAGTTCCGGAAGTGTGTATGTATTGCGGTTACCGTATACAAAAGGCTGCATACCGTTCTCTGTGATACCCATGATGGACAGCCGGTTGAATCCGAGCCACCCGTTTCCGGAATTAACGGTCCTGCTGTCGTCCGGTCCACGTGAACGTGTTCTGGACAATGCTTCCTGTATCCGGGCATAATCACCGCTGCTTCCGCAGAAGCCCATTATTGAACACATAACCACACCTCCCATCCTGAAACGCGAAAAGGCGCCCTGGAATCACTTCCAAGACGCCTTTGTCTTTATGAATCAGAATTCTACTCATCTCCGGCTGTGCTGTCAAGTATGAATTTTCACATCCTCTGTCATTTCGTCGCCGGTGTCATTTTCTTCCTTTACGGAGAAGGTACCGCGTCCCAGAATTCTCTGGCGACCAGAGAATGTGTACGGCTGTTGCTCCGGATCAGGATATAGGTGGCGCTGACGGCGGGATGGGAAAGCGGCCTGATCAAGACCTCTTCCGATGCATACTCAGCCGCGGCTGCCGGATAGATCGCGATCCCCAGTCCGTGAGCAGTCAGCTCATATGCGTTGAGCATGTGTGCGATCCGGCAGATAATCTTCGGTTCCTTCTGCACCTGTGCAAACCACCCCTCTATCTCCTTTTTGCGGGATTGCCTGGAAGGAATGATCAGTTCGTACGGAGCCAGGTCCTCAATCTTCACGGTCGGACCTTTCTTCTTTGCAAGCGGATGTCCGGCAGGGATCATCGCGATCCATGGTTCGGTATGGACCGGTATTCCTTCCAGACCCTCCTCGTCAAACGGTGCCGTGATGATACCCATGTCGCACAGGCCGGAGTTGACGCGGTTTACCACATCGTCAGAACTGCCGTTCCATATATTGAAATCAACCAGCGGATACTTTCTGTGAAATGCCGTGACCCACTCAGCGAGAAGGCGCGGGGCGCAGCCTTCGACCGTGCCCAGGAAGACGGTTCCCGAGAGACCTTTCTTCATCTCACGGATCTCCTCGGCAGATGCTTTTGCCAGGCTGTCGATCCGGGACGCATAGTTCATAAACCGGTTTCCGGCCTCGGTCAGGCTCAGTCCGCGGCTCTTGCGGACAAATAAAGGCGTGCCCAGCTCCTCTTCCAGATCCCTGATCTGCCTGGAAAGAGGGGGCTGAGCGATCATCAGTTTTTCCGCTGCTTTCGTCATGCTGCCTTCCTGCGCGACAGCAAGAAAATACCGGATATGCCTCAGTTCCATCTTCTTTACACTCCATATCACTGATATACTCAAAAGGTATCGTTCGCTGTTTATTATATGTATTTTACACCTGTCAGGCAAGGTGCTATTCTTAAGCCATCAAAGGAAAGGCACCCGAAGAGATCCGGAACAGACCGGGATCCGGAGGGCTGAGCAGGTCAGAGAGATCCGAAAAAGGGTCCGGAAAGGAGCAGGCTATGAAGGCATTCTTTATTATGATCGAGCACGCGTTTGAAGACTACTATGAGAGTTTTCGGAAATAAGGATTCCGGTGCTTTCATCCTGAGAGAATCCGGTTTTATGTAGATAAGTGCTGCTGCTTATCCGGTAGATGAGCGCAAAAACTGAGCAAAACGAAACGGAGGCCCCGGACCATGGTCCGGGGCCTCCGAATTCTGCGGATGTTTCCTCTCCGTGCCTGCTGCTGACGGATCTCCGGCAGATCATTTCAACTCCATTCCTGTTTTGACAAAGCGGAACATCCGGACTGCCGCATCGTAATACAGTGTCTCCGCGTTTTTGATTGCCTCCTCCAGTGACATCGGCTCACTGACCGTCGTCATCAGGGATGAAACGCCGTATTTACAGATATTCATCGCATCCGGGCCGAGCGAACCGGAGAGCCCAAGTACAGGGATCCGTTTTGCTTTCGCCCGCTGGCCTATCCCCTGCATCACTTTGCCGTAGCAGCTCTGCCAGTCAGTCCTCCCTTCGCCGGTAACGACCAGGTCGACCCCCTGAAGACGTTCATCAAACCGTATCAGATCCAGCACCGTCTCGATACCGGATTTCATTTTACCTCCGAAAAACACCGACAGCGCCGCACCGAGTCCGCCGGCAGCACCGGCACCCGGTATACTGTCACAGTCCACACCGAAGCTTTCACGGATCACATCCCGGTAATTGCACATGCCCTCTTCCAGTTTCTCCTGCATTGAGGGCGTCGCGCCTTTCTGCGCCCCGAAAGTCCATGTTGCGCCATCCGGTCCGCAGAGAGGATTGGTAACGTCGCACATCACGGTAATCGAACATTCCTTCAGCCGTGCATCCAGTCCGGACAGATCGATCGAGTGGACCCGGATGAGATCTCTTCCGAGGCCCTCCAGCTCCAGGCCTTTTTCATCCAGGAAGCGCGCTCCGAGTGCTCTGGCGCATCCCATGCCGCCGTCATTGGTCGCAGAACCGCCGATCGCAACAGACAACTTTCGGTAACCCCTGTTCAGAGCGTCCAGGATCAGCTCACCGGTCCCGTAAGTCGTCGTACGCATCGGATCGCGCTTATTCTTCCGTACGAGCGGAAGACCTGACGCGGCAGACATCTCGATCACCGCCTGGTCGGTATCGAAGACCCCGTAGCGGGCCTCCACGTTTTCCATGCGGGGATCATGCACAGAGCACCGGATGAACTCCCCCTTCTCTGCCCTGACGACAGCTTCTACAGTTCCTTCGCCGCCATCCGCAACGGGAATACCGGAAGTTTTGCAGGCACCAAACACCTCATGTGCCGCTTTCGTGAGCAAAACGATCGTCTGTTCACTTGTCAGACTGCCTTTAAATGTATCTGAGGCAAACAGCAGC
>CADCOU010000263.1 GCA_902803155.1 uncultured Lachnospiraceae bacterium
TAAAGCGTGACAGCAGGTTCGCGCATCGTCGCGATCAGCCGGTCCTTCGAATCCCTGTACAGAAAAACCGTCAGTTCATCACCGATCTTCGCGTCCTCCGGCACTTCCTTCCGCGGAAGGAGCACCGTCTGCGTCTTCTCCGGATCTGTCAGATATACGCCAAAGTCCTTGGTGCCCGCTATTGTCAGCTGCTGTTTTTCTCCTATTTTAAGCATATGTTCCTCTTTTCACGCCTGTACCATGAATTCCACGATCACAAACGAATCTCCCTGCGGATTCTTAAGATGCACCGTTACGCATCCGTTGTCCGAGCTTACTTCCGGTACCATCACATCGCCCAGTCTTGCCTGGCCCTTATACTCTGCGCGGATCTGCCGTACGACGGCTCTTTCCGGAAGAAACTGCGAAGCGATCTGCACATACTGCCCGTTGTTTACATGATGATTTGTGTCCAGATGGTGCCGCTCCACGATCACAGGATCCATCCCCTTAAAGCCGGGAAGATCTTTCAGCCTGATCCTGCGCGGTGCATAATCCATGGCCAGCTTTTCTTCCGGCGCGTACCGCTGCGCTTCATCAGCCGGAACCCTGACCGGTCTCTGCTTTTCCGTATCAAACAGGATCCAGACGCTGTTGGCCCAGGCGCACAGCTGCCCGTCGCCGCCTGTCAGTGTAAAGTTGCGAAGTCCGTAAAAAGCCTTGAACTCGTAAGCCCAGGTGGCAGCTGAGATCCGCTCAGCCAGCACCGGCATCCTCTCCATGACGATCTGCCAGTAGGCAAGTATCCAGGCCTGGGAACGGTCCTTGAGCACACCGACTCCCATTCCGAGATCCTCCGCCTGGAAGGTCGAGCAGTCCTGGAAATAGTTGATCAGGCTTCCTGTCGTCAGTTTTCCGTTTTCATCCACCTCACTGTAACGTACACGGCTGTCAAAAGAATATCTCATCCTGTTCCTTCCTGAATATATGAACTCTCCGGGCATGGCTGTCTTTCCCTGGCGCGGCTGCTGATCTGCCGAGGGCGCGGCTGTGTTCCGCCGGAGGCTGTAAACCCAGTCGAAATATCCGGCTGAGTTGAAAAATGGGAGCGTCATTAAAGAAGCTCCCACGCAGGGCTACAAGGATTCGAACCTTGAAATGACGGAGTCAGAGTCCGTTGCCTTACCGTTTGGCGATAGCCCTGTATCAACAACAAACAGTATTATATCGGAAACATCTTTATAATGCAAGGCTTTTTTGCCAAAAATAAAAATACTTTCCATTGCATTGTCAAAGCAAAGAATGTAATATAGAAAAGTGCATAATTATTCACCTTCAGGAGGTTTATCATGATCTGTGCAGCAATCTTCGGATTCGGCAATATCGGCAGCGGTGTTCTCGATGTCATCGAGAACAATCAGCATGAGATCCGCAAGACATTGCCCGAAGGCCTTTATGTAAAATACATCCTCGATATCCGCGATTTCTCCGGCACACCCTATGCCGACCGCGTAGTCAGCGATATCGACATTATCCTGAACGACCCTGAGATCAAGGTCGTCTGCGAGACCATGGGCGGAAAAGAGCCCGCCTTCACTTTCTCCCGCAAAGCGCTGGAAAAAGGCATCAGCGTCTGTACATCCAACAAGGAGCTGGTTGAAGCATACGGTCCGCAGCTTTTGAAGATCGCGAAGGAGAACGGCTGCAGCTACCTGTTTGAAGCCAGCGTGGGCGGCGGTATCCCGCTGATCGCCCCTCTCAACAACTGCCTCCGCCAGGACCGCATCCTCTACATCGCAGGCATTCTCAACGGCACCACCAATTATATTCTGGACCGTATGGAGAGTGAAGGCGTCGATTACGAGCCCGTCCTGAAAGATGCAATGAACCTCGGATACGCCGAACGCAATCCCGAAGCCGACATCGGAGGCCACGACACCGGACGCAAGATCTCCATCCTTTCCTCCCTGATGACGGGCAAATGGGTGCGTTATGAAAATATGTATGTGGAAGGGATCTCAAAGATCACACAGCGGGACTTCCAGTATGCAAGCGCACACGGATATTCCGTCCGCCTGCTGGGTGTCAGCAGAAGAGACGGCGAGGCACTCAGCGTCATGACCGCCCCCTTCCTTCTGCCGCAGGTACATCCGCTGCACGCCGCGCGCGGCGTTTTCAACGCGGTGCTGGTGAACGGCAACAAGGTGGACAATCTCCTGTTCTCCGGCCGCGGCGCAGGCAAACTGCCGACCGGTTCAGCTGTAGTCTCCGATATGATCACCGCAGCGACCGATCCGACATCTTCCCATCATATCAACTGGAGTGATGAAGTGGTCATTCCGGAACCGCAGGATGAGTGCGAAAACCGGTTCTTCGTCAAAGTCAGTGCGGGCAGCAGGGAAAAGGCGGAGCAGGTCTTTAACGGTCAGATCGATGAGATCTGGAGTCTTGAAGAGATCCCCGATGAATTCGCCTTCACCACCGTCGCCATGACGGAGAGTGACTTCGCAAAGAAGGCCGCTATGATCGAAATGATCGGACGGATCAGGATCTTTTGAGTGAGGGTGGGGAAGCATTTTACCCCCAACCGGCCGTGAGATAGACCATCACACAGAAACTGAGAATTCCAAACCACACCGCCAGGCTTACCGGCGGTACGAACATGACACGCAGGATCGTCCGGATCGTACTCCGGACCGACTGTCTGTCATGTTTTTTTCTGTATCTTTTCTTCTTCCCGCCCTCTGAGATCACATAAACCCACGGGTTCTCATGCAATTCCACTATGCCGAATTTCAGCAGATAGATCGGCACGACCGGTACCGCTATGCAAAACCACACGGCGGATCCGGAAAGGTCAAGCATCTTAAAGTTGAAGCCGTTGAGCAAAAGAGCAGTAATGACCGGGAGAAACAGGGCGGCGATGCAGAGCAGGATCATTCTCAGCACTCTGGCCGGCGAGGCGAATTTCAGTACGACCGGCTGCTCCCTGCCGTCGATTGTTTTGAAAAACACGGGA
>CADCOU010000264.1 GCA_902803155.1 uncultured Lachnospiraceae bacterium
GTGTACCCGGATTCCGCTCAGCAGGTCCTGAACGCCCGGTCCGTAGAACTTCTCGCTGTGTCTTTTCAGAAGAGTCACCCGGATCTTCGCGGACAGATCTAGTTCGTTCATAAATATATAACCTGTAAAACCCTTCCCGCCGGATTAACCGGCAGTTCCCATCAATGACTGTAAGGTAAGCCGGCGCAGCAGCCGGTTTATTCCCCGGGCGGTATCACTTTCCATCCCGGCATCAGTTCACTGCTTCCTTTTTTCAGTTCATCAAAAAACTGTTCTGTACTGAGTATAGCACCTGTCCTGCCTTCTTTCATCAGGCAGACATTGCCGCCCATCCGGTAGACTTCGTCAAGGTCGTGGGAAACAAAGATGGCGGGTTTCTTCTCTTTGGAGAGCATCTGAATCATCTCATTTTCAAGCTCCCATTTCAGCATGGTGTCCAGCGCTGAAAATGGTTCGTCCAGCAGGATCACATCCGGATCCTGCGCAGCGATACGCGCCATGGCGGTGCGCTGCTTCTGACCGCCTGAAAGCTCACGGGGCAGGCGGTTGCTCAGTTCTGCGATACGGAACCGTTCCAGAAAGGGATCTGCCAGCGACGGATCCGGTTTCCTTCCCATGCCGGCCAGGATATTCTGGCGCACTGTCATATTGGGAAACAGTGCATAGTCCTGGAACATATATCCTACACGCCGCTTCTGCGGCGGAAGGTTGACCTTCTTGTCTGAGTCGAACAGGACATGGCCATCCAGGACGATCCTGCCTTCATCGGGTCGTTCGATCCCTGCGATGCATTTCAGCGTCAGCGTCTTGCCGCAGCCCGAAGGCCCGAGCAGAGAGATCAGTTCGTTGCCGGATGTCAGATCTGCCTCCAGGCAGAATTCTCCGAGTCTCTTTTTAATATGAACCTGAAGTTCCATAATGTATCCCTTAGCAGTCAATGTTAATAGCGCACTTTGTTTTTCATATGCTTTGAAGTCACAAGATTCATCAGCAGGATGATCAGGAAGGCGATGATCATGATCACAGCCACCCAGAATCCGGCTGTGACATAGTCTCCGTTCTGGATCACCATGGCGATCTTCTGGGATATGGTCCCGGTCTTTCCGGGAATATTTCCTGCCAGCATGGATGTGGCTCCGTATTCTCCAAGGGCACGGGCGAATGTCAGGATGGTTCCGGATACGATGCCCGGCCCCGAACATGGCATGATCACACGCCAGAAGATCCTGGTCTCACTCATTCCCAGCGTCCTTGCGGCATAGACCAGATTCACATCGATCTGTTCAAAGGCGGCACGTGCGTTGCGGTACATCAGCGGAAATGCGATGACGGTTGCCGCGATCACGCAGCCAAGCCATGTCTGTACTACTTTGATGTCAAAGTGGCTGTACAGGGCACTTCCCAGGGGACGCCTCGTGGAGAAGATCAGCAGCAGGAAGAAACCTGCCACAGTAGGCGGGAGCACCATGGGGAGTGTCAGGATTCCGTCCGCCACTGCGCGCACGCCTGGCGACGCTTTGACCACTTTCCTTGCGGCGAAGATCCCAAGGAAAAATGAGATCACTGTCGCGACAATTCCTGTTTTCAGGGAGATAAACAGAGGGCTCCAGTCCAGACCGGATAGAAACTGTATAAAACTATTCATTGAACCTGCACCTTTTTACCAGAATGTACAAAACAGCCCGCATTCCCGCAGGAGTGCAGGCTGTTTTTATTTTACCATACTGAAAAAGAACTGTCCTCTGGTCTTACTCAGCCTCGGTCTCGGCTTCATCTGAGCCAAGATTGGTATCGAAGTAGTAGGAATCAAAGATCTCTTTAGCCGTATCAGAAGTCAGGAATGCTACAAAGTCAGCGGCCGCAGCCTGCGCTGTCTCATCCGCTTCAGGATTGACGATCTGCGCAGCAGGATAGATGACGTCGCCTGTCAGATCATAGGGAACCTTCTCGATGATGATCAGGGTATCCTCAAAACCATAGGTGTCGGAGAAATAAGTGGTGCCGACTTCATTTGCCCCTTCCGACACGGCGGCTGCGACAGCACCGACATTGGCGCACTCA
>CADCOU010000265.1 GCA_902803155.1 uncultured Lachnospiraceae bacterium
AAGCTTCCGAGCAGCAGATTCTGCAGGACAAAGAAGACAGCCAGACAAACAAGATGGATGAGGAATGTCTTCCTCTTTTCTTTATTATGCAGCCGGTAGCCTTTATGCGCATAGATGAAGATTACAACACATACCATCAGTCCGCATATGATCTTCGCGATCGGGAGGACCGGGATAAAATACCACATTGCCAGCTCTAACATGGCGAAGACAAGGGCGACGACAGCGTGCCAGACGCATGCGACAGCGCTATTCCGCTGCCGGTGCTTTTTCTTTCTTATCACAGTCAGGATGATGGACGCAATCATCTGCACCAGCAGGAATACCAGGATAAACAGGAGCTTATTTACGAAGCCGGATACCGTAAGCTTGACTACGTCATTGTTTTCCAGCCGCATCGCTGTTGTGGGCGAATAGATCTTTTCGACGGCGGACGTTATATCGGTGTGATCGCTGTCCTCCGGCACAATCGCGCCGTCAGATGCGGTCCGGAAGTGTCCGGTGTCTCCCTTGTTCATAATGAAAGAATACAGGTTGTCCACTTTTGCCCGGAATGTCTGGTTGGAAAGCAGCAGCCCGGTATAGGTTACCGTCTGCGGCAAAAATGCTTTGGACTGGACGGCTACGCTGAGACTCCGGTCCGCGGGGAGGGTGATCACGGCTTTTCCGCCGGTCATTTCCGGGTCGCCTGCCTGTACTGTTTTCAGCACGGTATCCCCATCCGAAACGGTGACGTCGACTTTTCCGTCGATTACCAGGCGGATGTATTCCATCTTGCCGGAGAAGAGCTCCGCAGGATCGTCGGAAGCATACATCATAGCCAGGTATTCAAAGGGGAAATGATCGTTGAACAGATTGGTGGTGCCGAACTGGGGATCCCATTTATCCGCCGCCTGCTTTTCAAGTCCGTCGCGCAGATAGTACTGGTTGATCAGGGTTTCCAGATAATCCAGCATGGACCGCAGTTCTTTCTGCTGCTGCGGATCTTCCGTACCGTAGTTCTGAAGTGCTTCCAGGAGGATCTGAAGGGCACCTTTGGTGTTCTCGCCGTCGCTGCCGACCATGATATCCACCAGCAGGGGCTGCAGGGACTCGGTATAGGCGGCAGGGTCCGGGAACAGCATCAGAAGATAGTCCATCACGATCCTCAGGGTATCATTGATCTCTGGATTGACGACCATCTCCGAACCGATCATTTCCCTGTAGAGAGCCCCGGCCTGTTCGATCACAGGACTGCTCTCATAATCCGTTTCCCCGGACACCAGGAACATGTCTGTCCCGTACCGGCCGTACCCCCAGTCCGCGAGAGGGACCTTGGGTACCATATCCTCTTTCTGGATGATATTGAATATATTCGGGTATCCCTCCGGCTCCCTGGTCGTTCGGGGAGTGGCAAAGGTATAGGCGTAGACCGCGTCAAAGAGACCTGAGTCCGTACAGTCCGCGGCCGTAAGGTTGGAGACGGCGGCCGCCCTGCTGAACCCTGAGATCCACAGCCGGGAGCCTCCGTCGGCAGGATGGCGCTCCATATAATCAGCCAGTGCCGCCTCCACTTTTCCGGCGGCGTCCTGGAAACCGGCCGATCTTACATCGTCACCGATCGTAAGGTTGCTCGCCCATTCCTTTCCATAGTTCCCGCCGCATACCGCACAGACTGTCAATGACATGTCATCGATCTGTTTTCTTGCGATGCCATAACAGATGGAATCCGGCGTCGGATCCGTCCGATAGACTTCCGTTTCGATCTGTTCAAACCCTATGCTTTCCAGGAAACTGATCAGATAATCGTCCTGGGCCTCAGGATGAGGCGTATCCCGGAATGCCGACAATGCAAGTCCCAGGGAGAGTCTTGCCAGATCATGGTCATACTGGTCCGGCGTCTGGAGAAAGAAATCATCCCTGTACACAAAATCCCACGAAACGTCATGCCCCAGGGTGGTAAAGGTACCCGTGAAAGTACTGTCCTGCGCATGTGCCGCAGAAGATACAGGAAGGATCAGGCACAGAAGGAGCAGCAGGGTCAGAAGCGTCTTTTTCATATGTTTTTCCATAGAATTCATATCTCTCATATCATCACAGAAGCGAAGCAGTAAGCCGCTTTGTAATATCCATTCACTGAAGACAGGTTACTGACTGATTTGTGCTGTACTATAACTGTACTATATTCGTAGTATAGCGCAGTGCAGAGAGTTCTACTACACAGATTCGGCATGGGAAATGATTTTTGCAAA
>CADCOU010000266.1 GCA_902803155.1 uncultured Lachnospiraceae bacterium
AACAGCCGGCTCCAGGTGCGGCCGGAGATGGTGTCCATCTTCATGCGCCCGTCTTCGATCGTGCAGATCTGCGGATACGGGGTATAACTGTCGTCGAAGCTGCGCTTCCGGATCGCGGCGACGGATCTGTGTCCGTCTACTTCGAGTGTGGACGGTTTCATGATCAGGGCCGCTGCGAAGCAGCCTTCTCTGCCGCCGACTCCTGCACGGAGTGTCCCCATGGCGCATCCTGCAACGAATACATTTCTCTCTGATGCCACTTCTCCGCCGGGTTCTACGTCCCCGAGCAGCAGTATGGTCTTATCGGAATATACTCTCTGGCCGTTTTTCAGGCTGCCGCACAGGATGTCCGCGCTCTCTGCCTCTTCCATATCTTCCGCTTCCGGACCTGTTTTTTCTTCCGTGATCTCCGGTGCAGGCAGGGCTCTTGCGATTGCCTCGTACTGGGCATTTTCTCTGTCTTCGTTTTCTTCTATGATGCAGGTGATGTTTATGTCACAGCTCTTCTTGATCGCTGAAAGGATCCGGCGCTCTTCCTGCTCCGTGATCTCTCTTCCGGAAAATGCCATCGCCATGGAGGCGCCTTTGAAAAACCTGGCGCTCTGCATGAACTTGTCCGTCACATCCCACAGAATCGTTTCAAATGGCACATCCGGATCCATGACCAGAGTAAGTACGTATTTCGTGCTTTTCAGTTCGATCGAAGACTGTTTCATCATATGCGCCTGCCTCAGTCTGTACGTGTATTGTCGGTTGTTACCTGGACCGCATGTCCCGGGATCAGTTCCGAGAGGTCTTTCTGATGGAAATAACACTCTATGACATCCCTTGCCATGGCTGCCGTATTGGTCGATGTGTAACCGTAGGCGATCCTGCACGCGAGAGACATCTGAGGAGCGTCAGAAGGCGCGTATCCTATGAACAGGGCGTGGTTCGGTTTTGTCTTGACCTCCTGCGCCGTTCCGGTCTTTCCGGATACTGCAACGCCGCCGGATACATTATACTCGTGGAACGCCTTGTGATTCAGCACCACTTCCCGCATTCCCAGATGGATCGCGTCCCACAGTTCAGAGGACAGCTGGACCTGGTCATGAAGGACCGGGTCATTTTCACTTACGACATTGCCGTTCTGGTCCGTGATCTTATCGACCAGCGTAAGGTCATAACAGTTGCCGGAGTTTGCGACCGTCATGACATAGCGTGCCAGCTGGGATACGGTATATGCATGGTCTGACTGGCCCATGGCGCCTCGGACTGCGTCGTAAGTCAGCATATGAGGGCTTGTCTCGGGCACTTCGATCCCGGACGGAGAATCAAGGCCGTACATGGAAGCGTACTTCCGAAGCTTCTTCACGCCTGAATCATCATCGTAGGTGCCGCTTGTGGACGCAAGCCGCCATCCGATGGTATTGAAGAAGAAGTTGCAGGAATTCTTGATACCGTCCGCAAGCACTTCCGTACCGTGCGCCCCCGGATAGATCCAGCATTTGATCGTGGGATCGACTCCGTCAAATTCACCGGTGCAGTACAGGCCCTCCGTAACGCCGAGAACGCCTTCCGCAACACCTGCCGTGGCAGCTACCGGCTTAAATGTCGAACCGGGAGCCAGAAGTTCCTGTGTTGCCCGGCTGTAGAACGGGCTGGACAGGTCAGTCACCAGCTTGTAGTAATAATCGTTGTCCATCTCATTCACGAGACGGTTGCTGTCATAGCTCGGATAGGTTACACATGCTTTGACGCTGCCGTTATCCGGGTCTGTGATGACGATAGCTCCGGAGCAGGGATTGAGCGCCAGTTGATCCGGCGTGATCTGCAGGTTATAGATCTTGTCGCGGATGAAGTCGTAACCGTACATTGCACCGCTTGAGAGCAGGTCATAGTCCTGCGTATTCATTTCAAGGACGCCCTGATCGAACAGGAGCAGGCAGACCTGTGCACCTGACAGATTTCCTTCCATCAGCATGTAGCGGAATACACGCTTGCAGAAGTCCGAGTCAGATCCGAGATACTCAGCGATATAGTCCGCGAGCGCGGAATACACTTCCGTGGAATCCATGTAACTGATGTTTTCCGTGATTCCGTTCACATCGATCCAGTTTTTGGACAGTGCGTAGGTCAGAAATTCCTGAAGGCTGATGGTTTCCTCTTCCGCCCAGGCCTTGTAGGTCAGGTCAGACTTATCCATCGCATCCACGTTCAGGATCCCTGTCTGCGGAAGCATGGTATCCACGATATAGGACTGATAGACTTTCATCTCATCCGTCAGATCCGCATACGGAGTGGGGTCATCGATCGTCAGCTGATTCTTGATCTCCTCAAAAATAGAGGAAGCCTTGTTCTGGAACGCACGATATACGTTCTGTTCATTGACGGATGCATCCGGATCGGACAGGTGTTCCACACTGAGCACATTGTTCTCAAACAGGGAATAATACACGTCATAGACCGGGATACGGACATCGTCCGCAGAAGCGATCCAGCTCTCGTCGATTGATTCCGTATCAACGATATTGGCCCACAGGATACCTGCGATATACTCTTCCAGGATACTGTAGCAGGCTTTCTGAAGATCGGAATCCAGTGTCAGGTACAGGGAATTGCCGGCCTCCGGCTGCGTCGATGAGGACGTGGATATGGTTCTTCCCAGGTTATCGACATAGATCGTCTCCGATCCCTTCCGGCCCTGCAGATCCGTCTCCATGACCTTCTCCAGGCCCACCTTGCCGACGATATCCGTGCTGTCATAACTGGAGTCCAGTTCCCTGAGTTCTTTCAGTTCCTCAGCGGAGACCTGTCCCGTATAACCGATGATGGGTGAGAAATACAGGGAATCATTGTAGATCCTCTTATAGTCCTCCGTGACGTCGATGCCCTGCAGAGTACCGGTATTCTCCAGAAGCTGCGATACCGTCTCCTCTTTCACATCCCTTGCGATAATGATCGAATTATATCTCTGATAGGCGTTGGCCTGCAGCGTCGAACGGAACTGGCACAGCTGCAGGATCTCTTCTTTCGTGAAGGTGTCCGGAAGTTTCCAGTATGCCTTCTCCTCAGGCGTGTTCCTGTCGGATATGATCTGGTAATAACGGTCGGAACACATCATATCGATCAGGTCCGGAGCAGAAATGTCAGCCTCCATCGGCTTCAGTTCGTCGATCGTCTGGTAGCCGAAAAAGTCTGCCTTGAAACGGGACAGATTAAATCCTTTGACGTTATATACATAATCGCCGTTGCTGTCGAGATCGATCTTGAAGTTGTCATAGACGGTATCGCCATGCGACTCTATGATCTTGATGGAATTGTACAGGATGCTGTTCAGCGCCAGATTCCTCTGGTGATTGCTCTCGTAGCTGCCCTTATCCTCAAACGTTACTTCATAGATCAGCTCGTTGTATGCGAGAAGATTGCCGTTGCAGTCATAGATCTCTCCGCGGGTCGACTTCAGGACCCTCTTCTTTTCGATCGAGAGGGTAAAATCATTCTCGTAAGCCTCACCGTTCATGATCTGGAGCGTGAACAGGCGGGAAATGATCATGCCTGTGAGCAGAAGAAAGATCAGGATCAGGATAACAAGCCTGGTTCTGAGCGATGAATCTGCGGATATCTTTCTGATTTTGCTTCGTTTTTTTCTCAAAACTTAAGTACCTTCATTCTCTGTATTCAATAATAGGTTCCCCGGGTCTTTCGATTGATGAAGTAATTAAACTGATACAGAAAAACTGCGAAGATAACAGTATAGATCATCTCAGGTATAATGATCCTCTTCAGATAGAAGAACACGTGGATCCTTCCTCTGATCAGGAACGTGGTCACATACTGGCAGATTCCATACACAAGATCGCATA
>CADCOU010000267.1 GCA_902803155.1 uncultured Lachnospiraceae bacterium
AGAAGAAAGCGAGGTCTCCGCAGGCAGAACCTGTATCAGTGAGCCTGCTCCTGTTGTGAGCCGTGCCAGGCTGAACGTCTCCAATGAGACGCGTGAAGCGGTTAAGGATACGGTACTGTGGGAACTCCGGAATGCCGCAGGCTGTGTGCTGTGCAGCGGGGAACTGCCGGTTGAGGCGGCTCCGTTCACCGCATCATGGTGCGGTGAACTGGACTTCTCTGAATATGATCCGAAAGAGATTCACATGACTTACCGCCTGCTGAAACATGAAAGCTGCGGAAGCGTCCTGTTTACCGCGCCAAAGCACTATCATTTCCACGATCCCCGTCTGGAAGTCTGCCGGGGACCCGGGCCGGATGAGATCACTGTCACTTCCCATGCCTTCGCAAAAGGCGTGGAAGTCTGGTCCGAAACAGGTTATATACGGACCAGCGATAACTATTTTGACATGGAGGAAGGTTCCAGGACCATCCGTCTCCTGGAAGGCAAGGCGGAAAGGCTGCACGCCCGCAGCGTATATGACATCCGGTAAGTGCTCCCGATGAGCGCAATGTCCTGCCCTGCAAAAAGCGGAACGTGGTATACTGACATCATTAATCCTGTGTCTGACGATTCTAATCTGTTTTTAATGTTACTTAAAAGCTCATTTAAGACAGAGACTGTACTATGGGCATCGTCAAAGAGATACGGCACCGGTCAGAAAGAAATCCGGTGCGGATATAAAAGGTCCTGCAAAAGCAGGCACAGGAAAGGAAGAATATCATGGAAAGAATGGAAAAGGTTGAAAAACTCAGAGAACGCGCAAACGTCAGCTACGAGGAAGCAAAGGCTGCTCTGGAAGCAAATGAATGGGATCTGCTGGATGCTATGGTAGCGCTCGAGAAGGCCGGCAAGACCGGAGCCCCGAAGCAGCAGAACTACTCTACCAGCTATGACCAGCATGAAGAGTACATCCCGGTCAAGAAGACCGTTGAGGAACAGCAGAAAAAGGATCAGCCCCGTCCGGGACGTACGATCCGCCAGATGTTCCGCCGCTTCTTCGATATCTGCAGGGACAACGCTTTCTGCATCACGCATAAGGGCAATGAGATCGTCCGCATGCCTCTCCTGGCAGCAGTCGTGATCCTGCTCTTCACCTGGAAGATCGCGATCCCGGTAATGCTGGTAGCGCTTCTGTTCGGGATCCGCTACAACTTTGAAGGCAAGGACGATCTGAAGGAAGCCAACGCGTTCATGGAAACTGCAGGCAACGCAGCCGAAAGCCTGAAGGAAGGCTTCATGAACTCTGCGAATGCAGACAGCAGGCATGCAGAAGCGACCGCGAGCGATAATGCGGACAGCAGCGAAACGGCTGATGCAATGAATAGTAACGATACCGTCAATGCGGCAGACAGCAGCAGTGAAAGTGCCGAATAACTGCGGGCAGTCCGGTTATGATCGGGATACCTGCAATACACGGCATCAGCAACGGAAGGAAACAGTATGAGTGCCAAGATCCTGGTTGTGGAAGATGAAGAAAAACTGGCCCGCTTTGTCGAGCTGGAGCTGAAGCATGAAGGTTATGAAGTCAAGACGGAGGGCAGCGGCCGCGCTGCCCTTGCCGAGGCTCTGTCAACGGATTATGACCTGGTCCTCCTGGACATCATGCTCCCGGAGCTGAACGGCCTGGAGGTTCTCCGCCGCCTGAACAAGGAGAAGCCGACGCCGGTCATCCTTCTCACAGCGCGGGACGCCGTCATGGACAAGGTGTCCGGTCTGGACGCCGGAGCGGTCGATTATATCACCAAGCCCTTCGCCATCGAAGAACTTCTGGCAAGGATCCGCGTCGCACTGAAGCTGCATCCTGTCAAAGGCGCCGCTCCGGAAACGAACCTCTCTTCCAGTCCGGAAGGTGTTCTCACCTGGGGGCCGCTGACCCTGGATATTCCCAGGCACCGCGTCACCATGGACGGACATGAGATCTCCCTGACCAACCGGGAATTCCTGATGCTGCAGACGCTTCTGGAAAACATGGATATCGTGCTCTCCCGCGATACGCTTCTGGAGAGGGTGTGCGGTTATGAATACGTCGGTGAGACCAATGTCATCGACGTCTACATCCGTTATCTCCGCTCCAAGATCGACGATGTGTTCTCAGTACATATGATCCAGACCGTACGCGGTGTCGGTTACGTGATCAAGTCGTGGGAAGAATAAATCTGATCCATTGATGGAATTGCGCCTGAGCGCACGGCACCGCAGATACCGTGCGCCGGGCTTATCATACAGATATGGGAAAAGCTAAAACCAAGACCAAAAAGAATAAAACGAAAGCTCCCGGCGGAACTTCCGTCAGGACGGCGTCTCAGAGCAGGCGTCCCGTCTACGGAGACCAGTCCAGACGGATGTCCTCCATTACCAGGAAGCTTCATTTTCAGCTGATCCGAAGGAAACTTGGCATCTATATCCTGTCGGATCTCATCCTGTTTGCTCTCTCCTCGATCGCGTTCCTGCTCGGGATCGAGTATTGTCAGTTTTCTTCCATTCACGCGCTGAAGAACACCAGCAGGTACCTGACTTCCGGCTCAGGCGGGAGGCGGATCCTCTATATCATAGCGGACCGGAGCGGGAATGTCCTCCTGTCCAGGGACGTCACCGATTATCTCATCATAGCCGGAGCTGTGGTATGCTGCATCCTCGTTCTGCAGCTCCTCGGTATCCTGCTTTCCTACATAGGGGAGAACAAGAAGATCCGCAGGACACTGCGGCCCATCAATGAGATCGCCCTCAAAGCCGATGAACTGAGCCGGCTCTCATTTACTGAGGATAAATATCAGGTGCTGGAGGACGCGATCGAGCATATCGAGCCAGGCGAAAATGACGCTCAGAGGTTGTCTTTCCAGGATTCTGACCTGATGGGCGTGGAAGCGGCCATCAACAACCTCCTGGTCCGCATGAGGGATACGTACCGCCAGCAGGCGCGTTTTGTAAATGACGCATCCCACGAACTGCGGACTCCGATCGCCGTTATCCAGGGCTACGCCAATATGCTGGACCGCTGGGGCAAGGAGGATGAGAAGATCCTGGACGAATCCATTACCGCCATCCGCAATGAGGCGGACCACATGAACCATCTGGTGGAACAGCTGCTCTTCCTGGCGCGAGGCGACAGCGGGAAAACCGCGGTCACGCTGGAGGAGACCGATCTGACCGCCATGATGCAGGAGGTGTACGAGGAGTCCTTCATGATCGATGAAGATCACCCCTACCGGTTCCACGCTCCGGACGAGCCTCTCGTCATGCAGGCGGACGCGGCTCTGCTGAAGCAGGCGGTCCGTATCCTGATCGATAACGCGGCGAAGTACACGAAGAGCGGGGATGAGATCCTGCTGGAATGCGGGCGCACGGAAACAGGCGACGCGTACATCCAGGTCCAGGATACCGGCATTGGCATGGAGGAGGCGGATGTGCAGCAGATGTTCGAACGCTTCTACCGTTCGGACGAAGTGCGGTCCTACCAGGGGACCGGTCTGGGACTGTCGATCGCCAAATGGATCGTCGATAAACACAAAGGGCACTTCGAGGTCCTGTCCAGGACGTCTCTCGGTACCCGTATCCGTATCGTACTGCCGGTCATACCGGCAGAGTGATCTCTTTTCCTGATATTTTTTAACCCGGATGATCCGATCATCCGGGATTTTTCATCTCTCCGATCGGAGAACGAATTTCTCTGTTCCCGACGGTCCGGTCAGTGCACGTATTTTGCAGCATTCAGCCGCCTCGCTGCCTGCAGCGCGGCCTCTCCCACCAGGAACGCGACCGGGATGTCGATCGAAAGATGCTGCTTCACGAACAGGATGCTCAGACATACAAGCACCAGGAAAACCAGATTAAATCCCTTAAGCCACTTCGGTATGCGCGGGCATCCCCACATTCCTCTCCAGCAGAAATAACTGGCAAGCACATGCAGCGACGGGCACAGATTGTTCGGCTGATCCGCGCTGTAGATGCCCCGCAGCAGCCTGCAGAAGAAGTCATTTCCGGTGACTTCCGGCCACTCCAGTTTCAGCGGCCAGGCGAGAAATATCACGGCGGAGATGAGCATGGCTATGGCATACGCGGCTGTAAAGCGGTATGCGTGTTCCTTTCCCTGAGAGAGGATAATGAGTCCGCTGACCAGCCAGGACACATAGGCAAGGCAGTAGATGCTGACCCACTCCGGGACGAGCGGGATCATCCGG
>CADCOU010000268.1 GCA_902803155.1 uncultured Lachnospiraceae bacterium
GGAGGGGCAATCATTACGATGCCATTATCATGGATCCTCCTTCTTACGGCAGGGGCCCGAAAGGGGAACTCTGGAAGATGGAAGACAACATCCATGAACTGGTCGGCCTGACTGCGGAACTCCTCAGCGACAACCCCCTGTTTTATCTGATCAATTCCTATACCACAGGTCTGGCTCCTGCAGTGCTGACCTACCTGATCTCGATAGAAATCGCCTCCAGATTCGGCGGAACGGTAGATTCACAGGAGGTCGGACTTCCGGTGACGGATACCGGACTGGTACTTCCGTGCGGTGCTGCCGGAAGATGGTGGTCGGTCTGACGCCTGGTACCATGTTATGAAAATACCGGAAAATCAATATGAATGAAGAATACAGAAACCAGGAAATCAAATACATGGAGGAGATCTCGCTCAATGCCTGGCCGTCTTACCGGATCGAACTGTATGACGGCTGGCTGTTGAGATACTCTCATAACTATACATACCGGACGAATTCCGTGGAGCAGATCGGGAACAGCACGATCCCGGTCGGGGAGAAGATCGCTTACTGTGAGGAGATCTACAGAGCGCTCCACAGCCCTACGAACTTCAAGATCCACCCGCTGCTGGATCCTTCTTTCGATGCCCTGCTTGAGGATCGCGGATACCGTGTCCGCCATACGACGGAGGTCATGACCACGGACATCCGGGATGTCAATCTCATGAAGGCGGACAGCAGGGAATTCCTGTTCGAGAACCGTCTGCATCTTCCGACCCTGGTCCATTATGACAATGATATTACCGTGGAACTGAAAGCATACGTCACGGATGAATGGCTGATGGGCCTTTTCTCACTGAACGGGACTTCCGACCCGACACTGCGCCGGATCGTCCCCAAGATGTATGCCGCGATCCCGAAGCAGACGATCGTCGCTTCCATAGAACTGGACGGCCGCATCGTTGCAACCGGCCTGGCGATCCGCGACCGCGAATGGGCAGGCATCTATGCAGTCTATGTCAGCCCGAGCTGCCAGAAGAGGGGATATGCGAGGGCGGTCTGCTCGACGCTTCTTCGGGAGGCACGGGAACTCGGCGCAGTAAAGGCATACCTTCAGGTTGTGCGCGGCAATGACAAGGCGAAGGCGCTGTATCAGTCTCTCGGATTTGAAGACTTCTATACCTACTGGTTCCGCAGCCTTCCGGAAACGATGTGATGTTGCATTATCAATCATTATCGTGTATACTTCCTCTAATTTGGGCACAAGATATGAGTGCGTGAAAGGCAGGTACACATGATGGGCAGTGCATATCTGATCCTTGAGGACGGGACGGTATTTTGCGGAAGCAGTATCGGCTCGCGGCGAGAAGTCATATCCGAGGTGGTATTCAACACTTCGATGACAGGATACCTCGAAGTACTGACGGATCCGTCCTATGCCGGACAGGCTCTTGTCATGACATACCCGCTCATCGGCAATTACGGCATAAGCATCGAGGACATGGAATCCTCCAAAGCATGGCCGGACGCATTCATTGTCCGCGAGTTCTCGCGTATTCCTTCCAACTTCCGATCGGAAGATACCATTCAGAATTTTCTCCAGCGCTACGATATTCCCGGGATCTCCGGCATCGATACCCGCGCTCTTACCATACTTCTCCGGGAAAAGGGGACCATGAACGGTCTCATCACGACAAATGAATACACAGGCAGACAGATCCGGGATCTTCTCCCGAAGATCCGCGCATATACTACGGGCAAAGTGGTGGAGAAGGTGACATGCGCAGAGAAGCATGAATTCACGGACCCGGGCGATTCCGTGCCGCAGCCTTCTTCGGCAGGTGTGCGGGGCATTCTGACGAAGGAAGAACTTGCGAAACTGTATCAGAGGCATTTCAGGGTAGCGCTGATGGACTTCGGAGCGAAGAGAAACATCGCGCGGAGCCTGGTCAGACGCGGATGCAGGGTAGCGGTATATCCGGCCCATACCCCGGCGGAAGAGATCCTGAAGGATCATCCGGACGGGATTATGCTGTCCAATGGTCCGGGCGATCCGAAGGAGTGTACGGAGATCATAGAAGAGATCCGGAAACTCTATCAGTCAGATGTTCCGATCTTCGCAATCTGTCTGGGGCACCAGCTCATGGCGCTGGCGACCGGAGGCGAAACCTACAAGATGAAA
>CADCOU010000269.1 GCA_902803155.1 uncultured Lachnospiraceae bacterium
AACCATACGAAGAGAAACCGTCTCAGGGATGAGATCGCTGCGGTTGCCGGACTTCTTCAGAAAAATGAATTTGATCTGAGTTCCCTCAGTCAGAAGATGCAGGATCTGACCGGCAGGATGGAGGAGACCAGGACCGCGCAGGAAAAGATCGCTGAAGAACGTGAGCAGATCCGCATCGAAAAGCAGAAACTGGAGGGCGAGCAGGTTCAGAGCGGCGCTGATCTGGAGAAGAGCGACGCGACCGAGAAAGAGACGAACGAGCAGATCACCGTTCTGCAGGCCGAGATGGACGAGCTGGTCCGCCGGCAGGCACAGGCGGATGAGGAACTGTCAAAAGCACGTGTGAGGGCCGCCTCTTTCAGACAGGAGAAGAACTTTATCGCCCAGAACCTGAAGAGGCTGGAAGAAGAAGTCCGGACCCGCGAAGAGGAAGAGGAAGGCATAGCAGCCAGACTTGGCAGCAATGAAGAGTCCAGGCAGAAGAAACAGCAGGAGATCGAATACCTGACCGGCCAGATCGCCGGCAGCAAAAAGGAAGAAGCCGAACTGACATCCAGACTGGAAGAACTGGATCTTCAGAAAGAGCAGAAAGCTGCTCAGCAGAAGTCATTCTTTGATCTCCGGGAGGAACTCAGCGAACAGGTCATGCAGCTGGACCGCGAGATATTCCGTCTGGAAGAGCAGCTTAAAAAACTGGAGGAGAGCCGTGAGAAAAGCGCGGAATACCTCTGGGAAGAATATGAACTGACGCCTGTTCAGTGCAGGGAACTGCGCAGAGACGACATCGGCTCAAAGACTGCGATCCAGAAGCGTCTTGCGGCTCTGAAGCGCGAGATCAAGGCTCTGGGCAATGTCAATGTCAATGCGATCGAAGAATATAAGGAAGTGTCGGAGCGGCATGAGTTCCTCACCACTCAGCATGCAGATCTGATCAAATCCGCGGAGGATCTTAAGAAGATCATCACCCAGCTGGATGAGGGAATGCGGACCCAGTTCAGAGAACAGTTTGCGAGGATCTGTACGGAATTCGATCAGTCATTCCGCGAACTGTTCGGTGGAGGAAAGGGCACGCTGGAACTTGTGGAGGATGAAGATATCCTGGATGCGGGCATCCGCGTCATCGCCCAGCCGCCCGGAAAGAAACTGCAGAACATGCTGCAGCTTTCAGGAGGAGAGAAGAGCCTCACCGCGATCGCGCTTCTGTTCGCGATCCAGAACATGAAGCCGTCTCCCTTCTGCCTGCTGGACGAGATCGAGTCTGCGCTTGATGAAGCCAATGTAGACCGTTTTGCGAAATACCTGCATAAGCTGACCAGGCAGACCCAGTTCATCATCATCACGCACCGGAGAGGGTCCATGTCAGCGTGTGACCGCCTGTACGGTATCACGATGCAGGAGAAGGGCGTATCCGCCCTCGTCTCTGTAGACCTAGTAGAAAGTTCGCTGACCTGATAGTAATATATCGCGTCCCGACGTGGGGATCAGCCTGCCTCAGGCGCGGAACAGTAACCCGGAAAGGAAGAACAGATACATGTCAGAGGAAAAGAAAGGATTCTTCCGGCGTCTGGTTGACGGACTGTCGAAGACAAGAAGCAGCATCGTAGACGGATTTGATTCGATATTCGCAGGATATTCTTCGATTGACGATGATTTCTACGATGAGATCGAAGAGATCCTTGTCATGGGTGATATCGGCATCAAGGCTACCACGAACATCATTGATGACCTGAAGGAAAAGGTGAAGGAGCAGCATATCCGTGATCCGAAGGAGTGCCGTGATCTTCTGATGGATTCCATCAAGGCGCAGATGGATGTCGGGGAAGCCGACTATGCCTTTGAGAACCGGAAGAGTGTCGTGCTCGTGGTAGGCGTCAACGGTGTCGGCAAGACGACGAGCATCGGCAAGCTGGCAGGCCTGCTTCAGGACCAGGGCAGGAAAGTGATCCTGGCTGCGGCGGATACTTTCCGCGCTGCGGCCGGAGAACAGCTCACGGAATGGGCAGAGAGGGCCGGCGTCGCGATCGTTTCCGGGCAGGATGGCTCGGATCCGGGGTCGGTAGTCTATGACGCGATCGCTTCCGCCAAAGCGAAGAATGCGGATGTCCTGATCGTTGATACGGCCGGAAGGCTTCACAACAAAAAGAATCTGATGAACGAGCTCGG
>CADCOU010000270.1 GCA_902803155.1 uncultured Lachnospiraceae bacterium
CAGGAATGGGATACCTCTCTGGCTTCGAATAAGAATGTAGAAAGGATCCTTCATGCAGAGAATATGAGGACAGATCCTTATAAAGATGAAGCACCGTCCATATACGGGACTCCGGGGCATGACGCAGTGTTCACCTATAAGACAGCAGATTATACGGAACTGAAATATTACCAGGACGAGGTTTTTGCCCTTCCGACCGTTATTTACTGGGAACCTTCCGGCGAAAAGGAAGAAAGTGTGGACACAGCCCTTCTGTTAAGAGAAGAGAACTATAAGGATGGGATCCTGGACGGATATTATGAATATCAGTATGATCCGTCCGGAAAAATGATCCGGGGTGATTATTACAAAGAAACGGGCGAGCTGAGTGGATACACGGAGTATTCTTACGACGACAGCGGAAACTGCATTGAGGAGACTTCCTATACTTCGGAAGGTGTTGTTCGCCAGATCGTGAGAAGCGAGTATGATGAAAACGGAAACAAGGTGAAAGAACTTTATCCCAACATCGAGGACGGCAGCATAAGCAGCTGGGATGAATATGATTATGACGAAGCCGGGAATCCTGTTGAAAGGCGGGGATACCGGAAAGGTGCGCTGTCATTTACATATCATTACAGGAATGATGAAAACGGGAATAAGATCTATGAGGACCGCTTCGATGAGAACGGACAGTTGACTTATTACTCAGAGTACGGGTATGACGATGAAGGGCATCTCCTGACGTACAGGGCGGTAAGAGACGGGAAGGAAGAGAACCGTATATATATCTGGTCGGATGACTTCATGACGCGTACTGTTGATACATATGACAGCAACGGAAATCCAAACGGAAAGTATGTCAATTACTATGATGAAAAAGGGAATGAAATCCAACTTGACAGCATTAATGCAGACGGAGTTGTGACAAATCAGTGGATCTATGTTTATGGGTAAGATAGCTGTTATATTCCCCGGCATAGGATACACCGCAGACAGACCGCTGCTGCACTATGCCAGAAGGATCGCTCAGGATCATGGATATGAGATCCTTATATCAGCCTATTCCGGCTTTCCGGAGAAGGTAAAGGGAGATCGCACCAGGATGGAGAGATCTTTTTACATCGCACTGGAACAGTCGGAAGACTTGCTGTCCAAGGTGGATCTTTCCGGGTATGATGATATCCTGTTCATCGGCAAAAGCATCGGAACGATCGTGGCAGCTAAGATCGCGGCAGAAAGTCCGCAAAAGGACCGGATCCGCCTTGTGCTTTTCACTCCTCTTGAGGATACGTTTTCGTTTTCATTTGGAAATGCGATCGCATTTACCGGTGGCGCGGACCCATGGGTCGGCGGAGAAAAGAGCCGGATCTTCGGCATATGTGAGGAGAAGGGAATTCCCTGCACATTGATCCCGGAAGCAAACCATTCTCTGGAAACAAAAGATACGGACTATGATATAAAGTGTCTGTATCGGATCATGAAAGAAACAGAAAGCTTCATTGGATCGAAATAAACTGATCGATCCCCGCTGCATGACCTCTGTGCGCGAACTGGCGCATGGGTCCAATATGATTGATGTGGAGGAACTGGATGACTGATGCAAAACGCGGCTATGTACCTGAGGATGACCGCAATTTTTCCCCGGAAGCACTTAAGTTGCTGCAAACCGCATCCCGGCATATTTCTTATCTGATCAATGAAGGTTATGATCTGAAGCAGGCTGCGGTATTTGTGGGAAATCATTATATGCTTTCCGAACGGCAGCGGCTGGCTATAATGAGAAGCCTGGCAACGGAGACACAGCTGTTATGCCGGAAAGAGCGTCAAATTTCGCTTGATCTTCTTCACGGAAAGGAAGTATGGGTTGACGGTTTCAATATCATTATTACTCTTGAGGTTATGATGAGCGATTCGCTCCTTTTTACATGCATGGACGGAGCTGTCCGGGATCTTGCCTCGCTTCGGGGAACCTACAGGTTGATCCCGGAAACGACGGATGCCGTGCAGATGATGCTTGACGTGCTGCAGGACGCAGCTGTCGGGAGGGTAAATATCCTTTTGGATGAACCGGTTTCAAACTCCGGGCGTTTGAAATCGCTGATTGCCGATTTGGGAGAAGCATATCCGTTTGAACTTGACATACAAGTTTTACGGGATGTCGACCGGACGCTCTATGGAAAAGCCTGCGTGATCACATCTGATGCCATTATTCTGGATCATTGCGAGAGCTGGGTAAACCTGACTGCGGCATGCATGAAGCGTAAAGGGATTCAGGGTAAACGGGTATATTAACATCAGTTTGAAGGAACCGGACGATCATGATCTCAAGACAACACATGGGGAAAGCTTTCTGGCTGTTGCACAGAATTATTTCCGGCCGCATGGGCTGTATCTTCTGGATGAACCGGAGGCCGCGCTTTCCCCGCAGCGCCAGATGACCCTGCTTGTGGAGATCCACAGGTGCGCAGCACAGGGAGCGCAGTTTGTCATCATTACACATTCGCCCATTCTGCTGGGATTGCCGGAGGCGGAGATATGCAAGATCTTTTAAGGGGAAAAAAGAACAATTTTCATTAATGATATCCGCGGTATTAACGGCCGGATCGCAGTATCCTCCGTGAATGATCGACAGAATCATTATTTTCGATAGCATTTGCTCCTGTAGGGTTTACCAGTAGTTACCGATGATGTACCATTTTCCGTCGACGCAGCAGAGGAAGAAATGATCGGTTTCGTCGTATGCGTCATCACCTTCGCCGAAGCCCCATTGCACAACGAC
>CADCOU010000271.1 GCA_902803155.1 uncultured Lachnospiraceae bacterium
ATTCTGGTTCCCGGTCATACCTGGGGCCATATGGTCTATCTCATTGACGATGAATACCTGTTCACCGGCGATACGATCTGGTTTGGCGCGGATGGCGGTTACAGTTTCCTGTCCACGCTGGCTGAGGATAATAAGCTGGCAGTCAGGTCGCTTGAAAAACTTGAAAAGAATCTCCGTGCAAGAAAGCAGCCGATAAAGATCATTACGGGACATACAGGCTGGACGGACGACCTGGATTTTGCTTTCCTTCACAGGACCGAGCTGTGCAGACCGTTCACAAAGAAATACACGGATCCGTCTGCGCCGTATGACGGGTACGAGGAAGATGACGATACGGAAGAAGGTGCGAGAAATGTGCCGCTCGCAAAGGTGAAAACCGGCGGAACCATACCGGCTCCCGATTATATGGAGAGGAGGAAACAAAGGATGGGACTGTTTAAAAAGTTTGTAAGCCAGACAAGGAAACCGGAAGGATTTCTCGGTAAAATGATGCTGAACGGGATGAACTCCGGGCATGCAATGATGGCGGACTGGGGGCTTTCTCATGTACCGCAGATAACACCATCAGAAGCCCTTGATCTTGGCTGCGGCGGAGGGCGGAATGCCGGAGAACTGCTGAAAAAATATCCGGACGCCCATGTGACGGCAGTTGATTATTCCGAACTGTCCGTGGAGAAAGCAAGGGAATATAACCGGGACGCGATTGCGTCAGGACGATGCACGGTGCAGCAGGGAGATGTTTCGGATCTGCATCTGCCGGAGGGGAAATATGATCTTGCCACTGCGTTTGAGACGATATACTTCTGGCCCGGGCTGGAAAAGTGCTTCGGGCAGGTGGCAAAAGTGCTGAAACCGGGCGGATATTTCCTGATCTGCAACGAATCCGACGGAACGGATACAACAGGGCTGAAATTTGAAAAGATCATTGACGGGATGAAGTGCCATACCGCGGAAGAGATCGAAACTGCATTAAAGAATGCCGGTTTTTCCAAAGTCAGATCGGATCACTATAAATCAAAACCGTGGATCACAGTGATCGCAAGAAAGTGAAGCAGGATGACCATATGATGAATATTATTCACTTATTCGGAATGGGCTTGACAGGAGTTCGGTAACCGCATAAGATGTTAGCGAAGACTAACCGCTGCGTTAAAGCGCGCAGCGGTTTACAAAGCACTTATGGTTAGAAATAACTAACCCGCTAAAGGAGAAGTCGCATGAGTGTAGTGATTCTTGGCGGTAATGAATGTATGGAACGGCAGTATTCAAATGTGTGCCGCAGATACGGATGTAAAGCCAAAGTATTCTGCAAACCCTGCGCAGATATGAGAAGCCGGATCGGGACACCTGATCTCCTGATCGTGTTTACGCATACGATCTCCCACAAGATGGTCCAGTGTGCGTTGACCGGAATATGCGCGAATACGAAGATCGTACGGTCCCATTCCAGTTCCATGAATTCCCTGCAGGATATCCTGGAAGAGCATATTGCCTGATTCCGGATCCGTTTTTCGGAAGGAGGAATAAAATGAGCAGCATCTTTATATGCATGGCAGTTTTTGCAGTATCTATCCTTTTGTCAGAGCTGAAGAGGAAACTGCTGAAAATGTCACAGAACAAAGGAAACAAATAAAGCAAAGGCTTTAGTAAGGAGGTCATTATGAAAAAAGCGAAACAGATTATTATGGGAGCACTGTCTGTCTGCCTGATTGCCGGCATGCCTGCATGGGCTCAGGAAACAGAGCCTGCAGACGAAGGAGAGGAAGTCATTGAGATCTCGACAGTGGAAGAACTGGCAGCCATCAATGATAACCTTTCCGGACATTATGTCCTGACTGCCGACATCGATCTGGGAGGGGAAGAATGGGCGCCCATCGGAACCTATGCTCCATCCGGGGATTCCGAAGAGGAACAGGAGATTCCGTCTGACGAATATGCTTTTACAGGGACCTTTGATGGACAGGGACATACGATCTCCAATCTTTCTATCCATCAGCCTGACGGGTGGGCGCTCGGTCTGTTCGGCTGCATTGCCAATACACAGATCGGCGGTTTCACTCTGGAAAACGCCCAGGTGGAAGGAACGGTCATGGTAAGCTGTGTAGCCGGGTATTCTTACTGCTCAGAAGTACACGATGTGCAGCTGACCGGAGGAAAAGTGGATGTCGATTACACCGAAATGAGTTCAGAGGGGATGTACGGCGGTATCGTTGGCGCGGGTCTGGCCGGTCTGATTTCCGATTGTGATGCGCAGGCTGAGATCAATCTGCCGGATGGCGCTGCGAATGCAGGCATCATCGGCGGCGGACTGGAAATGACCTCCGTAGTCAACTGCACCTCAACGGGATCCGTTACAGCCGGAGGCAGCTGCTACGGGCTTGGCGCGATATCCGGATGCGGATTCGGGTCGGAAGAATTCACAAACTGCTATGCACATGATGCTGTGATCACAACAGGAGAGGGAAGCACCTGGATCGGTAAGATTACCGGTTACGCGGGTGGATTTGAGGATGAGAGCGCGGGCATACCGGTGACGGTATTTACGAACTGTACCACTGAAAATGTGACCATCGATGTTCCGGAAGGAACCGAAGGGATCGGGGAGATCGTCGGCTCCGGCTTCTACTCTGAGGAAGCTGCCGAAGCCTTTGGCGCACCGTATGATCAGCCTACTGTATTTGTGATTGCAGAGGAAGCGCAGGAGGATGCGGCATAAGAGAAGTTTGAAATGGTTTTCCGGACTTTACCGAGATGAATTACTTACGGACAGGAATACGTCTCTGGGATGAGAATATAAATACGATTATTACGCCGGCCAGTACGGACAGCCCCGACAGGAAGAGCATTCCGGGAACACCGGTTATGTCAAGAAGCTTTCCTCCGAGGATGCTGCCGGCGACGGTCCCGACCGAGCAGGTCGCCGTCATCAGCGCCTGGCCGGTTGACTGGTAACTGGTATCAACCGTTTCATTTACATACAGTACGCTGCTTCCGGCGTAGAGTCCGTACCCAAGCAGATGCATGCACATGGCAAAATAGATCATCGGCAGGCTGCCGGCCAGAAACAGGATCAGATTCTTCAGGAAGAAGAACACCAGAGAGATCCGGTACAGGCCGGCAGTTTTTTTCTTCCGGTTCAGTACAGAGAGTCCGAACAGGGCAGGAAGTTCACACAGAGCAGCCAGAGTGGTTGCGAATCCCATCTCACGGCTGGTATACCCGTGGTACGTGACGACCTGATACAGATAAACCGTAAGGATCGTGTGGCTGATAAAGACCAGCGTATTCCCCAGGAGCACCATAATAAAACGCCGGTATGTTTTCAGGAACCGGAAAAGTCCGGCCCTGCCGGAGGAAACGGTATCCCCGGAAGTGGTTTTCGTTTCATCGACGCCTTTGAAATGAAATGTGGCGGTTGAGAAAATCATAAGTACCGCGAGGAGGATAAAAGCATAGAGGACCACATCTTCGTTTATCCGGTTTACCAGTACGCCCAGGAGAGCCGAAAGCAGGGCGAAAGTGATTGACCCGATCCCTCTGCAGATTCCGAAATTAACCGGTACTCCGCGTTCTATAAAGAACATGCCAAGTGAATAGGTCAGAGGGGTAATGACATGGAGAAGTGCATTCAGGAGCGGAAAGAGCAGAGCCGTTATCCAGAGCCGGCTGCCTGAAAGCAGCAGAAGGACACTGAACAGGATCAGTACCAGGCACAGGATGATGATCATCCGGTGAAGGATCAGTTTCCGGCTGCGGTCGGCAATGGTGCCGGCCAGCGGCTGCAGCAGGGCGGCAGCGGCGCCGCCTGCCGCAATGATATATCCCACCTGTGTGTTGGTGAACCCCTTTGCCAGAAGATATACGCTCGCAAACGCGAATATGCAGGCGTAGCCGCCCCACATAAGCCCCTGGATCAGACTGAACTGTACGGTAGGTTTCTGATTCATCCAACCTCCCCGCTGTTTTGACAGCTGTTACTGCATCTTTATACAGAAACAGTGTAGCTGAATTCAGGGTCGGTATCAATCATCTGTTTTTCCTTTTGCAGCCGGAGACCGGTCCATTCTGTTCAGGGACTGTGATATACTTCTGATATAGGGGAGATTAGCCGCAGGATCCGGCATGGAGTTCACGTAAGACGGGAAAGTAAAGCAGTAATATCCTGCGAATGAGAGATTGATAAAAGAGGAGTGACAGCAACTATGAATATACAGGTCATACAGGGA
>CADCOU010000272.1 GCA_902803155.1 uncultured Lachnospiraceae bacterium
AACGTATTCTGACCAGGCAGAGAACAGACGAGGAACAGTTCCCGGAGAAGGCAGGTAACAGAAATGAGACAGAAGATGAGAATAGCAATGTCGATATTACCGGTTCTGGCGATGGTCCTGTTCATGAACGGATGCCTGACAGGCATCAGGGCCGGAGAACCATCTTCCGGGGAGGGAACAGTTCCCGGGAAGGAGAGCGCAGCTGCTGAGGCAGACATGTTTATGGACTTCTGGGAGAGTCTGTTTATCACCAGGCGGGAGATGGTTGTCGGGAAGAACATTTCCCCGGAAGATATTACAGAGTTCTATTACACATATGATTCTTCCGCATATCCGCCGGATTATCAGAGATACCGGTTTTACACAGAAGACGGAACCGGTATGTTCTACCATGAAACCAGAGAAGGTGACCACTGGCCGCTGATGGAAGAGGACGTCACCGTTTCCGGAACGAAAGAGCTGACAGAAGAGGAGTGGGAGGAATTCTGTTCTTATCTGGAAGGCGGGCATGTCAGGAAACGGGAGGAGTCACTGGAAGACGGAGATGCCGGTCCCTGGCTCTATCTGTACTGGAAGCGGGATCAGTCCGTATATCAGGAATTCTCATTTGCGTCGCCGGAAGCGCAGACCTCATTTGAGGAATTCTGCCAGTCGCTGAAAGACGCGGAACAGGCAGACTAGCAGCAGGCAAATAAGTCTTGCGATTATTCGATGAATAGAATATAAAAAGGGAGAAATCAAGCAGAAAACAAGGCATGAAGAAAGGATATTCCCGTTATGGACAACACAAATCGGAAGGGCCTGACATCTGAGGAAGCGAAACGCAGGCAGCAGGAGGGCAGAAATGTCCTCACACAGGGAAAGAAACAGTCGCTGGCAGCAGTGATCGCCAGCCAGTTTGCGTCCCCTCTCATTCTCCTGCTGATCGTGGCGTCGGTCATTTCTTTTGTGACCGGTGAATTCATAGACGGCGTAATCATCGCAGTCGTGGTACTTGCAAACTGCATCATCGGTACGGTGCAGGAAGTGTCTGCGGAGAAATCGGTCGAAGCCCTGAAGAGTCTGAGTGTTTCCACGGCAGTCGTGATCCGGGACGGGACCGAGCAGGAGATCTCCTCCGAGGACCTTGTACCGGGCGATTACGTGATCCTGGAGGCCGGGCGCGTGGTGCCTGCCGATATCCTGCTTACAGAGACCAGTTCCCTCAAGATCAATGAATCCGCACTGACCGGTGAATCGGTTGCGGTTGACAAGGATGCCTCAGAAAAAAGCGACGAGAAGACCCCGCTGGCTGACCGCAAAGACAGAGCGTTCATGTCCTCCCTGGTCGAGTACGGACGCGGAGAAGGCGTCGTGGAACAGATCGGCGACAACACCGAGATCGGTAAGATCTCCGGCATGCTGCATTCCATCACGAAGAAAGAGACTCCGCTGCAGAAGAACCTGAACCAGATCTCCCTGGTACTGGGTATAGCCGGAGTGATTCTCTGTATTCTGATGTTTGTCTGCCAGATCACGATCTACCATACGAAAGTGATCGAGACGCTCATGATCTCCATCGCATTTGCAGTGGCAGTCATACCGGAAGGCCTGGCCACGGTGGTGACCATCGTCCTTTCATCCGGCATTAAAAAGATGAGCGAACGCAACGCGATCGTTAAGCAGATCCACGCGGTGGAGACGCTTGGCGCCGTGAATGTGATCTGCTCGGACAAGACCGGGACCCTGACCCAGAACCGGATGACCATCGTCCGCTGGTTCCTGGAAGGAGAGGAGAAAGACGCAGGGGAGATGGATGCGGAAGATCCGCTGTTCCTGAAACTGCTGACCGGTTTCTGTGCGTGCAATGACGCGAAGTTTGATCCGGATACAAAGGAAGGGATCGGGGATCCCACTGAGATCGCGTTCATCAAATACGGGAAAGAACTCCTGCCCGGTTACGACGAACGAATGGGAAGGCTGCACCGGTTTGACGAGATTCCTTTCGATTCGGACAGGAAGATGATGACGGTGCTGTGTGAGGATGAGAGCGGCGGGGACGGGAAAGTAAACGTTTCCTACACCAAAGGCGCCATCGATTCCGTGATCACCCGCTGTGACCGCATCCTGGATCACCAGGGTGTGCGGCCGATCTCCAACCAGGACGTTCTCCTTGCAACCCGCTGCGCGGAAGACATGAGTTCCAGAGCACTCCGTGTACTTGCGCTGGCGTATCGCGAAGGGGATGAGAAACCGCAGGAAGAAAACATGATCTTTATCGGTCTGGCAGCCGAGATCGATCCGCCGAAGGAAGGCGTTAAGGAGACGGTAGACGAGTGCCATGAGGCCGGGATCGACGTTGCCATGATCACGGGCGACCATAAGATCACCGCTTTCGCGATCGCGAAAGAACTGGATATTGCCGATGATCTTTCCCAGTGCATCTCCGGACAGGAGATCGATGAGATGGATCCGGAAGAATTTAAGAAAAATGTCCTCAACTACCGGGTATTCGCCCGCGTCTCGCCCGAGAACAAGGTGGAGATCGTGCAGGCGTTCCAGAGCCATGACAAGATCGTATCCATGACCGGAGACGGTGTCAATGACGCGCCGTCCCTGAAGGCCGCGGACATCGGCGTCGCCATGGGAACCGGCGGAACGGAAGTGGCCAAGGACGCCGCCGAGATGATCCTGGTGGATGACAACTTCATCACCATTAAGAATGCGGTGATGGAAGGCAGGAACCTGTTCAACAACATCAAGAAATCGGTCGTATACCTGCTCCGCTCCAACTTCGGAGAGGTAGTGCTGATGGCTTCTGCCATCTTTGCAGGGCTGTCCTCACCTCTGTCCACGGTACAGATCCTCTGGGTCAATCTGCTGACGGATACGGCTCCGTCGCTGGCACTGGGCATGGATAAGAGCACGGATGAAGTGATGCATGAGAAACCGAGAGATGTCAAGGCAGGTCTGCTCGGAAAAAGCGACTACGCCAGCATTGTCCTGCAGGGCCTGATCAGTGGAGCGGTGGCGCTGCTTGCCTTCCTGTTCCCGGTGATCTTCCATTCCGGGATCGAGAATGTATTCACCGCGCTGAAAGGCAATGAACAGCTGCTAATGACATGCCGGACCTATTGCTTCAGTACCCTGGCCATCAATGAACTGCTGATGGCGTATGTCTGCAAGACAACCGGCAACCTGGCGTTCTTCTGCAGTGAGTCCTGGAATAACAAAGCCCTGAACATCATCACCGGCGTCGGGATCTTCCTGCAGATCGCTGTGCTGCTCTGCCCGCCGCTCCGCACGATCCTGAAGATCGCGCCGGTCTCGGTGGGAGATATCGCAATCATCCTGATCCTTGCTGTCGGCGGCGTCCTGATCAATGCCGCGGTCAGCCTGGCGAAAGAGCGGCTGGATATAC
>CADCOU010000273.1 GCA_902803155.1 uncultured Lachnospiraceae bacterium
GTTGTCAGTTCGCCGTTTCTCGGTTCCAGTTTAAGCTGTGCCATCTTCCGTTTCTCCTGTCCTCCGCCCACTCATCGCGTGAACCTCACACGACTTAAGTCGCATGCTTCCTGATGTGGTTTCTGCCGCAGACTGCACTCAGCGGGAGGCTCCCTCCTGCTGAGCAGAGTCGGATTCCTCCGCCCACTCATTCACATATTCATCTTCATCCTCGATCCACTGGGACCTGTCATTTGCCTCAATCTCTATCTCGCCGAAATTCTCATCCTGCACGACGTAGATATGGCCGCGCTTCATCAGTTCGAGGATCGTCAGGAATGTCACGACTGTATACATTCTCCCGCTCCGGAGCATCAGAAGCTTCCGGAATGTGCAGTGCCGGCGGTTCATGATATAGCGCTCCACGAACTGCATGGTCTCGCCGGTATCGATCTGCTCTTTCTCGATCCGGCCGAAATTCGAGCGGATCGGATCCCGCAGGTCTTCCCTTCTCTTCATGACTTCCTGGAAGATCCGGTAAAGGCCCGGAAGCGTGACGCCGGCTTCGTCAAGCACCTTGTCCGGGTCGACTTTCTCCCTGTACTGCCGCACCTCGCCGGGGATCGACTGCCTGCGGTAGTAGACGCCTTCCGCATACGCCTCCCTGTCCCGAAGTTCCTGGGACATATATTTGTATGTCTTATACTCCAGGAGCTGCCGCACGAGCTCTTCTCTGGGATCGATCTCATCGCCCTCTTCGTCCTTCTCGGCCGGCAGGAGCATGCGCGACTTGATATCCAGCAGAGTGGCAGCCATGACCAGGAACTCGCTCATGGTATCCATCTGCATCTTTGCCTCGGTCATGGCTTCGATGTACTCCATGTACTGCTGCGTGATCAGCGAGATCGGAATATCGTATATATTGACTTTATTCCTGTCTATCAGGTGCAGGAGGAGATCCAGCGGACCCTCGAATGCCTGCAGTTTTACTTCTATCGCCATCTGTCTGCTCTGTACCCGTTATTCAAAATCAACCACGACGAGTTCTGCCGGATTATTGATCCGGAGATTGATCGTGTGCGTCCCGAGTCCGGCACTCACGATCATGGACGACCTGCCTTTTCTGTAGAATCCGTGATCATACCGGGGAAACAGCATGGGATCCGGGCTGATGACTCCGCCGGCCAGCGGAAGTCTCATGATCCCCCCGTGCAGATGCCCCGCCAGGGCCAGGTCTGCACCCCATTCCGCGTACGCGTCAAAATAGCGCGGATGGTGCGCAAGAAGAATGTTGAAAGCGCCTTCCTGTCTGTCTCCGATCTTTTCCCGGATCGTCTCCTGATCCAGTATAACACCGCGCGGACGCTTGAAATACAGCCTCTCCAGTTCCAGTCCGGTGATATGGAACGGTACGCCGCAGCGCGTGACGTTCACCGATTCATTCACCAGGTTCACGGCTCCCAGTTTGCGGAGCTCCTCCATATAACAGTCATACACTTCCGGTTCGAGCCGCTTCATGCGGGTCTCATGATTGCCATTCGCTGTATAGACCGGGAGGTCCTCCGCGAGTCTCCCGATCAGTCCGAGCGCCTGGTCCGTCGCAAAACGCCCGGCCTTCATCACGATAAGATCCCCCGCGGAGAGGACCATCCCGCAGCCCGCATCGCGCACCGCCTGCACCACCGCATCGACATCCGAACGGTAGACGCGGTTGTGAAGATCCGCAAGCACGGCAGCACAAAACGGCCTGTCCGCTCTCAGGCCGTACCGTTTCAGCTGTATTCTGTAATATGCTGTGCGTATCTTCCCCATAACATCAAGAAATATTTATGAAAGACCCCGGCCATAAAGACCGGGGTCGTGATCGATCAGATCAGTTGTACTTGCGCTTACGAGCAGCCTCAGACTTTTTCTTGCGTCTGACGGACGGCTTCTCATAATGCTCTCTCTTACGAAGCTCCTGCTGGATGCCGGCCTTTGCACAGCTTCTCTTAAAGCGGCGCAGTGCGCTGTCCAGTGATTCGTTTTCGCGAACGATTATGTTTGACATTCCTGATATTCCCCTCCCTCCAGTTGTGAATTGTGCACACCAACTGTCAGGTTAATTTCTGCACGTCGACTAGTATATCATCCGCAGACAGCCAGCGTCAATGATTTTTTAATCCTTAATCTGCTCTGCAAGGACCTTCTCCGCCTCGGCGAGCGCAGCGTCGACACCGGACGCGTCCTTCCCGCCTGCCATGGCCATGTTCGGGCGTCCGCCGCCGCCTCCTCCGACCAGTTTCGCGATACCTCTGATCAGGTTGCCGGCATGCGCGCCTCGCTTCATGACTCCGTCTGTCGCGGTCGCCATCAGCTGGACCTTGCCGTCCACTACGGAAGCAAGAACGACAACACCTTCTCCGAGCTTATCCTTCAGACTGTCTCCGAGCTCACGCAGTCCGTTCGCATCCACGCCTTCCATCTTCGAAGCGATGAACTTCACTCCGTTGATCTCTTTCTCATTTCCGGTCACATCGCCCATCGCATTCTTAGCCGCTTCGCTCTTCAGAGATTCGATCTGTGAATGAGCTTCCTTCAGTTCATTCTGCATCGCGGCGATCTTCTCCAGAATATCTGTCCTGGATGTCTTCAGCATAGAGGCTGCGGCAATGACTTCCTGCTCCATCTCGCGATAGTAGCGGATCACATTGTCACCCGTAAGGGCCTCGATCCTTCTCACGCCTGCGGCAACTCCGGACTCGGAGAGGATCTTGAAGTTCTTGATCTCAGAAGTGTTGGATACATGCGTACCGCCGCACAGCTCCCGTGAGAACTCGCCCATTCCGACCACGCGGACCTCATCGCCGTACTTCTCGCCGAACAGCGCCATGGCGCCGGTCTTCTTCGCGTCGCTCAGTGACATGATCTGCGTCTCGACCGGGATCGCTTCCTCGATCTTCTCATTGACCATGTCCTCGACCTGTCTCAGTTCGTCGGCAGTCATCGCCTGGAAATGAGAGAAGTCGAATCTCAGACGGAACGGATCCACATAGGAACCCTTCTGCTCGACGTGCGCACCGAGGACCTCCTTCAGCGCCTTCTGGCACAGATGAGTCGCAGAGTGGTTCCTGGCGGTCGCCTTTCTGCACGCATCATCGACCTTCAGAGTCACCTCGTCACCGACCTTCAGCATGCCGCGGACTACGCTTCCGACATGGCCGATCTTGCCGCCCTTCAGGTGGATCGTTTCCTCTACCCTGAACTCACCGTCCGGGCAGGAGATCACACCCTTGTCTCCGACCTGTCCGCCCATGGTGCCGTAGAACGGGGTCTTATCGACAACGATCGTACCCTTCTCACCGTCTGTAAGCGCCTCTGTGATCTCTTCTTCGCCGGCAATCGCAGTGATCCGGGATGTCTCGCTCAGATGATCGTACCCGTCAAACTCGGAACTCAGTTCCACCGGAAGGGAATCATACACAGTCGCATCCGCTCCCATATAATTTGTAGTCTTCCTGGCAGCCCTGGCTCTCTCCTTCTGCTCCTTCATACAGGCGTCGAATCTGTCCTGGTCTACCATATATCCCTTCTCCTCCAGGATCTCTTTCGTCAGATCCAGCGGGAATCCGTAAGTGTCATACAGGGTGAACGCATCCTGACCGTCCAGTACGGTGCTGCCGGCATCCTGCATCTTCTTCTCCAGGTCGCCGAGGATCGAAAGTCCCTGATCGATCGTGCGGTCGAAGTTTTCCTCCTCCTGCGCGAGGACCTTGAAAATGAACTCGCTCTTCTCGCCAAGCTCCGGATAGCCGTCCTTCGAAGTCTCAATGACCGTGCCTGACAGTTTTGACAGGAACGCCCCCTCGATCCCCAGCAGCCTTCCGTGCCTTGCAGCTCCGCGGATCAGACGGCGGAGCACATAGCCTCTGCCCTCGTTGGTCGGCATGATGCCGTCGGAGATCATGAAGGTCGCGGAACGGATGTGGTCGACGATCCTGCGGATCGACACGTCCTTCTTCTCATCATCGTGATACGCGGTCTTCGCAAATTCGCAGACCTTGTCCCTCAGCGCAACGATCGTGTCGATGTCAAACATGGAATCCACGTCCTGGCAGCATACCGCAAGCCTCTCGAGTCCCATGCCGGTATCGATATTCTTCTGCGAAAGCTCCGTGTAGTTGCCGTGCCCGTCATTTTCAAACTGCGTGAAGACATCGTTCCAGACTTCGATATACCGGTCACA
>CADCOU010000274.1 GCA_902803155.1 uncultured Lachnospiraceae bacterium
TCGATCGCAGCCTTCTCTGCCGGGATGCATGCAGCATAACGCGCAGTAAATGTCTCAAATCCTTCGATATCTGCCGGATCCGGTTCTACCGTCTCACTGGCCATTCCTGCGAAGATCTTCTTTTCCAGGAAGTCGTCAAAACTTCCGACCTCATCCTTTTTCATCAGGTACAGGGCAAGAAGAGCCATGCCCCAGGGTCCGCCCTCACCTGCAGTCTCCAGAACGCTGACCGGAGCATGTACTGCTGCAGCGAGATAACTCTGTGCGACTCCTTTGGTCTTGAACAGACCGCCGTGACCCATGATACGGTCAACAGCCATGTGCTCCTCTTTCAGAAGGATATCCAGTCCCAGCTTGACTGCTCCGAGGGACGAATACAGATGCGACCTCATGAAGTTCGCAAGATTGAAATTGCTGTCCGGCTGCCTCGCGAACAGCGGACGCCCCTCATTGAGGTGCGTAATGCCTTCGCCGGAATAATAACCGTAGGAAAGCAAACCGCCGCAGTCCTTATCACCCTTGAGCGAATTCTCGTAGAGAATGCCGTACAGTTTCCCCGGATCCATCGGGAAACCGGCCAGTTCTGCGAATTCCCCGAACAGTTTCACCCATGCATTCAGATCGGAAGTTCCGTTGTTCGCGTGAGACATTGCCACCGGATAACCGGTCGGCGTAGTCACCATATCGATCTCACGGTACATCTTTGAGAGCGGTTTCTCACAGACAAGCATCGCGAACATGCTGGTTCCGGCACTGACATTACCTGTGCGTACCGCACAGGAATTTGTGGCAACCATGCCTGTTCCGGCATCACCTTCCGGCGGAGCCACCGGAATTCCGGCCTTCAGAGCACTGGTCTCGTCAAGAAGCTTCGCGCCATCTTCGGTCAGCGTCCCGGCCTCGTCTCCTGCGACCAGAACCTTCGGCAGTACGTCGCGCAGCTTCCACGGATATCCGTATTTCGCGGTCAGTTCATCAAACTTGTCGACCATCGTCTGATCATAGTCATTCGTTTCGGAATCGATCGGGAAGATACCGGACGCGTCGCCTACGCCTATTACTTTCTCACCTGTCAGCAGGTAATGTACATACGAAGACAGCGTCGTCACGAACACGGTATCCTTCAGATGCTCTTCCTGATCCAGGATACACTGGTACAGATGTGCGATCGTCCAGCGGAGCGGGATATTGAAGTCAAACAGTTCCGTCAGTTCATCCGCTGCCTGCTGTGTGTTGGAATTTCTCCAGGTCTGGAACGGAGACAGCAGCGTTCCGTCCTTATCCAGAGCAATGTAGCCGTGCATCATCGCGCTGATGCCCATGGCTCCGTAAGTATCAGGAGTAACGCCGTATTTCTCCTCAACAGACTTTCTCAGTGAGCTGTAGCAGTCTTTCATTCCCTCCAGGATCTCCTCCTGAGAATAAGTCCAGATCCCGTCGATCAGGGAATTCTCCCATCCATGACTTCCGGTCGCAAGGACTTCACCGTCTTCATCGACCAGTACAGCCTTGATATTGGTGGAACCGAACTCGATGCCGAGCGCGGTCTTTCCGTTCACGATCGCTTCTTTGATATCCGCCATGACTTTTCTCCGTTTCTTTGTATGACTGTTTTTTAGTATGACTGTTCTTTTTATGACTGTCTCTGCTGCTCCATTCAGCTGACAGTTATTCTTTTCCCTGTCCGTAATATGCATTCGGCCCGTGTTTTCTCAGGAAGTGTTTCTCCTTGATATACTCCGGTGCGTCCGGCGCCGAAGGATCGATCATCTTAGTGATGAAGTCCATCTTCGCCACTTCTTCCAGAACCTTGGCGTGATAGACCGCCTGGAAGCAGTCCTTGCCCCACGCGAAGGGTCCGTGATTGCGGCAGATCACGCCCGGAACATAAACCGGGTTCCTGCCCTCGAAGGCTTCGATGATCACCTTGCCGGTGTTCTTCTCATAGCCTTCCTCGACTTCCTCTGCTGTCAGATTCCTTGTACAGGGAACATCACCGTAGAAATAGTCCGCGTGAGTCGTTCCCTTCAGCGGGATATCATGACCGGCCTGCGCCCAGCTCGTCGCAAATGTGGAATGGGTATGCACGATGCCCCCGATCTCCGGGAATGCTTTATACAGCTCCAGATGCGTCGCAGTATCTGTGGACGGATTGAGTTCTCCTTCCACCTTATTGCCTTCCAGATCCATGACGACCATATCGGAAGGTTTCAGCTCCTCATAGGATACTCCGCTCGGTTTGATGACAAACAGCCCCGCCTCGCGGTCTATACCGCTGACGTTGCCCCAGGTAAATGTGACAAGATCATATTCCGGAAGCTGCAGATTGGCTTTGCAGACATCCTCCTTCAGTTTTTCCAGCATAAATGTTGTCCTCCGGTACGTGATACAGTTTTTGAAACCCGCTCCTCTGATTATACCAGAAATATGCATGTCTGAAAATATGTTCTATCCCTCCAGATGGTACCTGACCCGGTTGACTACCATGTCCAGCGCAACCTTGTTGCGGCCGCCTTCCGGTATGATGACGTCTGCATACCGCTTGGACGGTTCAACGAACGCCTCGTGCATGGGCTTGACAGTCGTCAGGTACTGAGAGATGACACTGTCGAGCGACCTGCCCCTCTCCTTGACGTCCCGCACGATGCGCCGCAGGATACGGACATCCGCGTCGGCGTCCACGAACAGTTTGATATCCATCAGATCCCTGAGTGCCTTCTCATGGAATATCAGGATGCCTTCTACGATGATCACCCTCGTCGGAACGACCGTTACCGTCCTGTCCGTACGGTCATAGATGGTATAGTCATAGACCGGGCAGTCGATCGCGGCGCCGCTTCTCAGTGCGTCCAGGTCCCGTATCATCAGCTCCGTGTCGAACGCTTCCGGATGATCGTAGTTCAGCTTCACCCTCTCCTCGTATGTCAGTTCATGACGGGCTTTATAGTAATTGTCATGATAAAGGACTGTCACATCGCCGCTGAACTTTTCTTCCAGTTTTCTTGTGATCGTAGTCTTTCCGCTTCCGGTCCCGCCGGCGATTCCGATCACTATGATGTCATTCCGATCCATAGGCGTATCCTTTCTCTCCCTGCGAACCTGCTGTTGTACTGTATTCTATTATATCGCACAATCCTTTGAGCGAAAATAAAGATTCTATGTTATTATACTCGTATACAAACTCAATGCGCTCTTCCGGCATACGGAACAGATAAGGAGGATTCTGATGGCTGAGAAGTATAACATCTGTCTTGATATCGGCGGCACAAAGGTGCTCGGTGCGGTTTTCGACAGCAAGGATAACATCGTTTACAGATACAAGAAGAAATCCGCGGAAAACGGCGCATCATCACAGAACGTGGAAGAAGTGATCGTCAGTGTGGTGGAAGAATGCATGAAAGCCGCCGGCATAAAGAAGTCCCAGCTCAATGCGATCTCTGCCGGTGCTCCCGGCGTCATCGACCAGGGAGCTGGCGTTATCCTCTTTACGCCCAATCTTCCGTTCCGCAACTATGACATCCGGACTCCCATGGAAAAGATGTTCGGAGTACCGTTCTATATCGGCAATGACGTTAATGTCGGCGTTCTCGGCGAATATGTATACGGCGCCGGGAAGGGATATCAGCATGTCATCGGTTTCTTTGTCGGAACCGGAATGGGCGGAGGCCTGATCCTCAACGGGGCCCTCTATACCGGTAACCAGTTCAAGGCAGCTGAATACGGACATATGATCCTCGATCCGGAAGGACCGATGTGCGGATGCGGTCAGAGAGGCTGCCTGGAGGCATTCTCCAGCAAGAAAGGCATCTCCGACTATATCCGTCAGCAGGTGGCACGCGGCAGGCAGTCCGAGATGGCAGAACATGTACAGAACGGCGTATTCCGCAGCAAATACCTCAAGAAAGCGCTGGCGAACAAAGATCAGGTCACCATGGAAGCGATCGACCGCGCATGCCATTACCTTGCGATCGGTACCGGAAACCTGATCAACACATTCAGTCCGGAAGTCGTCATCTACGGCGGCGGCGTCGTGGAAGCGACCGGCGACCTGATCCGGGATAAAGTACTTGCCGAAGTAGACAAATACTGCATGACTTCCATCCGTCCCACAGTCGAACTGAAGACTGCAGCACTCGGCGATGACTCCAACATCTACGGTTCCCTTGCCATGATCCATGAGGCGGAAGCCACCGCTAAGACCAAATCCGGCAAAAAGCCTGCAGCTGCAAAGAAACCCGCCGCGGCTAAGAAGGCTGCTCCGGCTAAGAAACCGGCCGCGGCAAAGAAAACTGCTCCGGCAAAGAAGCCTGCAGCAAAGAAGACTGCTCCGGCAAAAAAACCGGCTGCAGCTAAGAAGACTTCAACTCCTAAGAAATGAATATGAATAAACGATAGTATGTAGTATTCTTCATAATCGGATTTACGCATAAAAGAGGACCGGACTGTACAGCACAGCCGGTCCATATTATCTGTATTGTTTTTGAGTGTCAGGTTTATTAAGGCCTGTTTTTCGCAGGTCCCGGGACCATCCCCGGGTATCATCACTTAGCTTCCGGATCGAAGCCTCTCCTGGACTTCGGAAATCTGGTACGGATGATATGCGGGTTCTCGGTACCGATCACAAAAGAGATACCATCGTAGGTATAACAGGTAAACATATCGATGCCTTCTTCCCAGATGGCAGTATAGGAATACCTGTCCTTGCTCATCCCTTCCGCTTCCGAGATGTTCCACAGATGGTTTCCCTGCATGTCATAGGCATCTATATTGTCAGTCATATCTTCATTGCCGTTCGTATCGGTACGCAGGACGATCCTGCATCCGCCGACTTCAATCGATTTTTCCATAATTGTCTGTCCCTGTCACATGATCATTCGTCAGACAAAAGGCAACATGTCTGCACAATTATAATAAACCGTACCGCAAGGTCATGTCAATGGTTATTTGGTTGTTATTTCTTTATAATAATGTTGTCATTTTATTAGAATATCTGATCATCAGGGCATAAAAAAAGCAGCTGACGGGAATCGAACCCGCCTCCCCAGCTTGGGAAGCTGGTGTTCTACCGATGAACTACAGCTGCATAGCAAGACAATAACAGA